>VSNE01000158.1 GCA_009774155.1 Lachnospiraceae bacterium | reverse complement strand
ACATTATATAGAAAGGATTGCCGAGTCATGAATCTGAGCGCGCTTCTCATCACCTATCATCTGAGAAAAAAGTATCCGGGGATTGTTTTTTCTTCCTGGCTTTCCTGTGAACCTCATCTGAAATATCCTGTTTACTATGAAGGCCGGAACTCCTTTGAGGACGGCCTGATTTATCTTCTGGACAATTCTGAGCTTCCAATTCCCAACCGGCATCTTTCTAAAAATATGATTTTGCTTGCAGGAGGACATTTTGCGGTGTCCGAGCAGGATTATCCCAATCTTTGCATTCTTCCTCCTGATGTTTCCATTAATGAAGCCTTTATTTATATTCAGGAAATATTTAATTGTTATCAGCAGTGGAACCAAAGCCTTATAGAATCCCGGCTGTCCAATGCCTCTGTCCAGAATCTTCTGGATCTGACCGACCGCATCATCCCCAATCCCATGATGGTAATCGGAATGGACTTCACCATTATCGCTTCCAAAAAGCTTACTTATGGAGAACTGAAAAATTCCGTTCTGGGTTCCAGTGAAAAAACGCAGCCTCTTGTCAATGCGCTTAAACAGGACTCCAATTATGAAGAGGCATATAACCGAATCGGCTATTTCTTCTATCCCGGCAATCATATTGCCACTCCAAAATTGTGCGTTAATATCACCAAATCCGGAAAAACGATTTACCGTCTTATGATTTCAGAAGGAGAAATTCCGCTTGACGATACTTTCGGTTTCCTGCTGGAATATCTTGCAAAGATGATTTCCCACGCTCTGGCAACCAGCACGGTCGCAAACCATGATACGACCCATACCCTGCGCCAGATATTTCTGACCCTGCTCACAAATCCCGGCGCTGACTATGTGGAAATCAGCCAGCAGTTTACCGCCGCAGGATGGCTGTCCTCTCATCACTACCAATGTATTCTCATCAATATCGGTATTCTGGATATCAAAAGCCTGACGATTCGCTCCATCTGCAGCTATATGGAAAATTCCATTCCTGCCTCCTGTGCGGTAGAGCACCAGGGCAATGCGGTAGTCTATATTAACTTAACGCTGTGTACGCTTACATGGGATGAAATATCCCAGAAGCTGGCCGGTTTTATCCGGGACAGTCTTCTGACCGCAGGATACAGCCGCAAAATGCTGGGACATTTTAATTTTCACCGTCAATATGTTCAGGCTTCCACTGCCCTTCAGGTAGGAAAAAGGCGGGAGCCCTCCCGATGGATTCACCACTTTAATCAGATTGCCCTGCCATATATACTTGAGCAAACGATTCGGAAGCTTCCCGCCTACATGATCTGCCATGAAAGGCTTCTGGAGTTAAAATATAAGGATGAGGCAAATCACACCCGGCTCTATGAGACTACCCGGTGCTATCTAGAGCATCATCAGAATATTGCCCGCACCTCGGAAGCGCTGTTCATACACAGAAGCACGCTTCTGTACCGGCTCGAAAAAATCAGGGACATACTGAAAACCGATTTTTCGGACCCGGATGAACTGCTCTATCTGCTCCTCTCCTTTCATTTAATGGATATGGAGGAGCAGTCTAATCAATAGACGCAGACTGTGACTGAGGTTTTAAACAGGGAACTCCATCTCCTCTACATAGATTTCCTGAAACTCCGGATCTGTGGCAAGCTCCAGAAAGTCTGTCCGGGACGCCAGCTCCTCCGCCCGCTCATACTCCAGACGATTCAGAACTGCAATCTGCGCTCCTTCTCCCGCCGCATTGCCCACAGCACAAATCCGCTCCTTCAGTTCTACAGGCAGCAGGCCGACAGCACAGGCGCTCTCCGGCTTCAGATAATTTCCAAATGCTCCTGCCAGAAGCAGCTTCTGAATCTCACCGGGCGCTATCCCTCTGTGTTTGCATAACAGACGGATTCCTGCGGCAATCGCCGCTTTTGCCAACTGCAGCTCCCGAATATCTTTCTGAGTGATATATACCGCAGATGTAAAATAGTACGTTTCCTTCATCCTGCCTGTCTCATCTATCAGACCCTGCTCCAGCAGACAGGCCGCGGTGTCCAGCAGGCCGGAACCGCAGATTCCCATCGGTTCCGTATCCCCTATTACATGATAGCTGACTGCGCCGTCCTTCAGGTATACATGGTCTATGGCGCCTGTGCTGCCCCTCATGCCGCACATAATCTTGGCACCCTCAAAGGCAGGCCCGGCAGCAGTTGAGCAGGCAGTCAATCCAAAACGGTTTCCCAGCACCATTTCGCCGTTGGTCCCAATGTCCACAATCAAAGTCATTTCATCATTTTTGTCCACGGCAGAGGCCAGAAGGCATCCTACCGTGTCGGCGCCCACAAAGCCCCCGATCACCGGAAGCCAGCAAACCTCGGCCTGAGGATGCACCAAAATGCCGCATTGAGAGGCCTTTACCCGTACTGCTGATTTTACCTTCGGTTCATAGGGAGCCAGAATCAGCGATTCTGTGGAAATTTCTAAAAACAGATGATGCATGCAGGTATTTCCCACCATTACAATCTGTACAATTTCTTCCCAGCTGCTGCCGCATTCCCTGGCAGCTTCCCGCAAAAGGACAGTAACCGCTCTCCGGATACACCCGCTGAGCAAATCCGCCCCCTTTTCCAGGGCGTAGCTGCTGCGCATCACCACATCCGCCCCGTACTGTCTCTGAGGATTCAACATACTTTTGACCGAAAGAAGCCTTCCCGTCAGGCCGTCCAGAAGATAGACGACTACCGATGTGGAACCAAGATCCACTGCCGCCAGAAGAGGATGTTCCACATCCTCCGGAAATTTCTCAGGAAGGAAAGCAACCTCCCTTCTGCATCCTTCCATCAGTATCCGGACATTTCTCCCGTCCCCTTCTTCCGTCTCCACAGTCATATCCTCATATATGGCCGTCCGGCACGCCAATGCAGGCTTCCCGTTTATCTTTACTTTACATTTTCCGCAGCTCCCCTTTCCGCCGCAGGGCGAATCCGGGGTAAGGCCGGCTGCAATCTCCGCTTCAAGGACCGTCATCCCTTCACAGGCTTTGTAGATAATTCCCTCTTTTAAAAATGTAATTCTATATTCCTTCACATCATTTTCCCCGCATTTTTAAATAGCTCCCATGCTGCCTTGGCATTCCTATGGGAAAAGTAATATGGAAAACAGTCCCGTAATCAAAACGGACAGAAACATCCTCTCCAGCCATATAACAAGCATATCCTTGAATTTTACAGGAATCTCGGTTGCCATAAGGCATGGCACGAAGCTTGCCAGAAAGATAATGGAAGTCACAGGAATCACCGCCATCATATACCTTGTCCGAAGGCTCCATTCACCTACGGTAACAAGAAGGGCGGGAATGGTGACTTCAATCAGGGATACCGCCGCGCCCGTGGATGCCGTAACTGCCTCTGCGGCCGGAACAGAGATCCGCATCAGCGGATAAAACAAGTAACCTACCCACCTGATAAGAGGCGTATAAGTATACAGCATGACTCCTGCCGTGGCAAAAAATGCTGTTCCGGATGCCACCGTGCCCAGCACAGCCAGCGTCTCATTCATAATATAACCGATACGCCTTCCAAGGCTTTCCTGATGATCCGCCGCCTCCAAAGCCTCGCTGACGGCAACCTGGACAAGCTTTTCTTTTATAACGCGCTCAGGCTGCGGAACCGCCTCAGGATAATAGTGATCCGGAATACTGCTGAGAGGATAAATATGGACTCCTATCAGGCTGACCAGCAGTGTGATTAAAAACGCGGTCCAGAAATACAGGTTCCAGTATCCTCTCTCATTCAAGCCCGTATTGTTGGCCAAAACAAGCAGGAAGCCCACAGACACGGTCGAGAAGCTCGTTCCAATGACAACTGCCTCACGCTCCGTCATCCTTCCTGTCTTATACTGGTCATTGACTGCGATATGCCCTACAGAGAAATTTCCCAGAAAGGCAGACACCATGATAACAGCCGCTCTGCCCGGAAGCCGGAACACCGGACGCATGAACGGACGTACCAGCACGCCTACAAAATCCACAAGACCATAGTCCACAAGCAGCGGAAGAAACAGGGAAGCGGCCGGTATGGAAATACAAATGGTTACAAGTATATTATTCATGATAAACAGAAAAATACTCTTATCCCCAAGAGATGCCACCGGCTGGAAAAACCAGTCCATAAATCCCGGATTCCATCCGAAATACAGCGAAAGCGCCGCGAAGCACAAAAGTATAAAACCGATCACCTTAAACACGGCAAACACAGCCGCCACCTTTGTCGTGTGCCAGAATTTATCCGGCCGGATAAAAAACAAATCCGCAATACTGTACACGCCGATCGCCCATACGATTGCCGGCATGGCGTGGAAATTGCCTGTAAACAATGCTGCCTTTACAAGGTTTGTAAAATGCGATACCAAAACATTGGATTGGCCTGCCACCAGGCCCCATTCCCAGACTCCAATCCGAATCTGGTACTCAGGAACCCAGAAGTTAATAAAAAAAGCAAATATACCTGCAAGCGAGAACAGAATAAACTTTCCCCATGCTGATATGCTGTATTTTTTCAGATCCATAATGCTCTCCCAAATCTGCTCTAAATGTCCATAGCAGCATGATAGCCCTGATAAACCGCCATACAAATGTTAGAAGGCCGGATGCAGTCTCCAATCCTTTTTACCACAGGCGCGCTGTCCAGAAGCTTCTCAGCCACATCAGCTCTCGCACGCTGACCAACCGCGCATATGACAGAGCTTCCGGGCACCAATACCTCCTGTCCGTCTGCCTTGCAGAAGACTCCCTGCTCCGTAACGCGAAGCCCCTGATACCCCATGTGACATACCACCTTTTGATCTTCCAGCTCCTTCAGCAGAATAGGACGGTGCCGGATATTGGCATCCGGAGCAAGCTCTTTTCTCATCTCTATTAAATGCACCTTTTTTCCGTCCCTGGCCAGATGAATCGCACTCTCGCAGCCTGCCAGACCGCCGCCAAGAACGATCACCTCGTCTCCCTTTACTTTTTCCTTCTCTTTGTAATAATCATTTACGATCACCACATTTTTTCCGTCAATTCCCGGGAGAGGCGGTACAATAGGGCTGGAGCCGACGGCGATAATCACCGCGTCCGCATTCTCCTGCTCCGCATATTCCGCAGTCACTTCCGTATTCAGGCGGATCTCCACGCCTTCCAGCCGGGCCTGTCTCTCCAGAGTGATGCCGAGCTCATACATTTCATGTTTAAAGTCAATGGCCTGCTCACACTTCAGAATCCCGCCGAGACTGCCGCTTTTTTCACAGAGCGCCACATGATGTCCCCGCCTTGCGGCAGTCACTGCAGCCTCCAGACCCGCAACACCTCCTCCGACAATCAGCACCTTTTTCTTCTTTCTTGCAGGAAGCAGATCCATTCCCTCCCATTCCCGTCCAATCAGAGGATTAACAGAGCATCTTCTGGTCTGTGTTGCGCCGCGCTCTGCCATGCAGACAAAGCATCTTAAACACCTTACAATCTCATCCTCCCTGTTTTCCATCACCTTGTTGGGAAGCTCCGGGTCCGCCAGAAGCGCCCGTCCCATCACAACCGCATCTACCCTGCCGGAACCAATCAGCTCGTCCATCATCTCCGGATCGTTCAGTCCTCCGACAGCGGCCACAGGCTTTGATACATGCTTCTTAATCTCCTCCGCCAGAAATACATTGCATCCATGCTCCCGGAACATCGACGGATGGGTAATCGAAAAGCCGAATTTATAGGAACCTGCGGACACATGGAACAGATCCACCAAATCCTCCACTGCCTGCGCAATCCGTACTCCCTCATCCAGTCCATAGCCGCCATCGAACATTTCCGAACCGCTCATTCGGAACTCAATAGGAAATCCCGGTCCTACAGCCTCCCTGACAGCGGCCAGCGCTTCCCTTGCAAAGCGGACCCGGTTCTCCAGGCTTCCCCCGTATTCATCCGTCCTGTGGTTAAAATAAGGGGACAGGAACTGATTAATCAGCCATCCATGGCCTCCGTGAACCATAATCATCTCGAATCCGCAGAGCTTTGCCAGTTTGGCATTATCGTAATACGCCTGTATAATTTCCTTAATCTGGGTTTTTGTAAGCGGAGTTACAGGAAGCCCGTCCGGCCGCGTTCCCTCGCTTGGCCCGTACTGGGTCATAGCTTCTTTCTTGCTCTTATCCAGAAGATAGGTCCCCGCATACTGTCCGGAATGGGAAAATTCCACACTGGCAACAGCTCCATGCCTTTTAATGGCATCTGCCGTATAGGTAAAGCTGGCGACAGAGCCTACGGTTTGTGTATTCAGGTGATAGGCATGAGAGGCGTCTGTGGGCGGATGAACCATAAGCTCGCTGACTGTCACCGCAGCAGCGCCCCCCTTTGCCCGCAGCTCATAAAATGCCGTAGATTTGGAACCAATCGTACATTCCGGAGTAATCTCCGCCCCGCTCATAGGCGCGGAAAACATCCGATTGCGGAATGTTACGTTTCCAATCTTAATAGGTT
>VSNE01000157.1 GCA_009774155.1 Lachnospiraceae bacterium | reverse complement strand
TTTGGATAGTATTTACTTTTCAATGTCCGCTGCCAGTGATATCTGGCTATAATCACTCAGGATTCCGAGAGATTATTAAAATGGTTATTATATCTACAGCGCTGCTGTAAATAACTATGTATTATTTAACGCCCTTCTGCATGATGATGCATCCATAAGTGCCTGTCTCGCTGGTGGATACAGTAACGAAAGCATGGAGCGCCTTTTCATAAAAATCAGATCTTCCAATATATCCGACACAGTCTTTTGGCTCATTCTTCTTTACTGCTGCAATTACATCATCCCATACCTTCGGACGTTCCGGGAGCGTATGCTCAAATCCCGGATCAGGCTTCATGATCTCCACCGGGTATTCACAGTAATCCACATCCAGCGGCATCAGCTGAAGGATCGAATCTACCATCTCCGCGGCTGTATTTCCTTTACAGTTGACAGTGATTCCTTCTTTTGCCTTTGATACTGCCGGATAGAAATTATCCGCGATCACAATCAGATCGCCGTGGCCCATATCCGCCAGAGCCTTTAAGAGCTCCGGACTGATGTTTGCGGGTATTCCTCTCAACATAATATTTGTCCCCCTTATCGATTAATGTTCATTTAAAAATGCGTCGACTTCCGCGCGGGTCGGCATGGCGGGCGTTGTGCCCATACGGGTAACGGAAATTGCGGCCAGCGCACTGGCGAATCTTGCTGCTTCCCATTCATCCTTCCCTTCCGCAAGCGCGGTCAAAAAGCCGCCGTTAAATGCGTCTCCGGCTCCTGTTGTATCGATCGCATCCACACGGAAGCACGGAACGATCTCATCCCTGCCGTCGGCAGAGATGAATACGCCTCTGGAACCAAGCGTAATCACAACCTTCTGTACGCCTTTCTTTCTGAATACGGAAGCCGCCTCTTTTGCAGCTTCCAGACTGTCAACCTTCACACCGGTCATCTCTTCTGCCTCCACCTCATTTGGCGTGACCATATAGACCTTGGAAAGACATTCGTCAGAAACAGGCGCATAGGGAGCCGTATTCAGTATGACCTTCGTCCCGTTTTTCCAGGCGCAATCGATAACCCGTTCATTGGCATCCTGATTCACCTCCAACTGAAGAAGCACATATTCCGATTCTTTGATCAGTTCTTCGATAGAATCGGTATCTTCCTTCGTAATCGTCGCGCATGCTCCCGGCACGATTACGATTTCATTCTGACTGCTTCCCTCATCTACCAGAATCAGCGCGATTCCTGTGGCATCCTTTTCATTGAAAAAGATATGGTCTTTTGGCATTCCCAGCTCATCCATAACATCCAGCGCCACATTGGCAAAGGAATCACGGCCCATCTTTGTGACCATCGTCACATCTGCCCCTGCTTTGTGGGCGGCGACACACTGATTAAAGCCTTTGCCACCTGCCCCCATCTTGAACAGAGAACCTTTTACTGTTTCTGCCGGAACCGGAAGGTGCGGGGTCCGCGCCATCAGATCAACGACAAAACTTCCGAATACCGTAACTTTGCTGCTCATACTATTCCCCTTTGCATATTTATTAAAATAAAGCAAATTCTGCCCTACTTTCGTATGTAATACCCCTATTCCACATTCCTGTGGCGGGATTCCATCTGCTCATGCGTTAACTTCATATCCCTTTCCATGATCATCACAAGGATGTCAAAAAGCAGGAACAAATGCTGTTCATACAGATTTCCCATAGGCTGTCTGGAAGGCACCACTCTGGGATCTGTCCCTTTGTACACAGCGGCCGGAACGAACACATTTACGTCCGCCTCCGACGGAGTACGTTCTTTGGGCGCTCCGGTGATCACAGCGATCTTCGCGCCCGTCTTTTTCGCCTGGTCCAGAAAGTAATCAATGTATCCGATCTTACCGGAGCCATTTACCGCCATAAACAAATCTCCCTCTTTCATCCCGGGAGTCGTATCATCCAGAAGCCAAAAGGTCTCCTTTCCGAGATGCATGATCCGCATGGCAAAACTCTGCGCCGCGATGCCTTCCCGGCCTGCTCCAAATACAAATACCCGTTCAGCCTCTTTGATTGCCTTCATTAAAGCCTCCAGATCCTCCTGAGGCTGTGCCTCAAATACCTGCCGGTGCTCATTCAAAACTAACTCATATAATTCTTTGTACATCTTTTTCTTCTTCCTCTTCTCTGTTTTCCGGTTTCTGATGCGTCTGCCCTTTTTGCCTCTCAGACTCCTTTTTCGCTGCCGTTCTTGCTGACATGCGTTCGGAGCCCCGAAGGATTAGCTGCGCTCCCAGATAGATTCTTTTCCGTGCTCCGTTCCGGTGATCGGTATGTGTGATCCGTTCGTGAAGAAGCATCATGGCATCATATCCCATTCTATGGACAGGACGGCTTACGGTAGACAGATTCATATCTGTATATTCCAGCACTTCAATATCATCATAACCAACCATGGAAATATCCCTGCCCAGCCGGAGATTGTTTTCCTTCAGATATTTCAAAACGCCGATACTTGTCAGGTTGTTTGCCGCAAAGATAGCCGTAGGCGGCTCCTTCAGCTTCATCAGCTTCTGCATTCCTTCATAGGATTCTTCTTTCTGGAATTTTCCTTCCACCACATACTCTTCCCTGTAGGGGATTCCATGCGCCTCCAGCGCCTGCCGGTATCCTTCCAGACGTGTCCGGCCCGGCTTTGTGGTAAGCGGTCCCATGATCTGCGCGATCCTGGTATGGCCGTTCCGGATCAATGCCTCGACTGCATTGTAAGCGCCTTCCACATCATCCGAAAATACTCCGTCAAATTTTGTTTTATAATTTGTGTTGTAGGATTCCCGGTCGATCATTACAACCGGAATCGGAAGCTTTGTCAAATAGGAAAGGTTCACCAGATCGTTTTCCACCACAGGAACCATCAAAAGTCCCCGAAGCCGTTGTGCCTGAGAGGTCTGCAGGAATCTCAGTTCCTTTTTAACATCCTCATTTGTGTTGAACAGGAACGAATTATAACCGCATTCATCAGCCGCCGCGCTGACTCCTTCTGCAAGTGTGGCAAAAAAAGGGTTGTCAATATTGGGAACAATCAGTCCTACATTATTGATTAGCTGTTCGTTGCTCAGGCTCCTTGCAAACGCATTGGGAACAAATTTGCTTTCCTCAACGATCTGAAGGATTCGCTGTTTCGTTTCTTCCTTTACCAGTCCGGTATTATTCAATACTCTTGACACCGTTGACGGCGAAACCTTTGCAAGCTTTGCAATATCGTTTATTGTCATTTTGCTGTCCTCGTATGTTATGCAAACGCTTTCATTTCGTTATCTTGAACAAACAATACCATTATTATGTCGATATGTCAATAAAATATTTTAAAATAAAAAAACTTTTATGTATTTGGTACATTTTTTAAGAACTAACCCTTTACAAGCAATTAATTAAATGGTATGATGTGTTTGTAAATAATGCAAACGGTTGCATAATGTTTTCTGTTGTTAAATTTAGGAGGAAAAAACAAATGAACACGAATGTAGCAAAGACGATTGACCACACCATGCTCAAGGCGGACGCCACCACGGAAATGGTGAAAAGATATTGTAAAGAAGCAAAGGAATATGGATTTGCTTCCGTCTGCGTCAACACCTGCCAGGTTCCGCTGGTTGCGGAAGAGTTAAAAGGGTCTGATGTAACGACCTGCTGTGTTGTAGGCTTTCCCCTGGGCGCTATGCTTACCTCTGCCAAGGCATTTGAAGCTTCAGAGGCGGTAAAAGCCGGAGCCGGGGAAGTAGATATGGTCATCAATATCGGTGCGATCAAAGACAAGAATTACGATCTGGTAAGAGAAGATATCAAAGCAGTTGTGGAAGCTTCAAAACCGGCGATTGTCAAGGTCATCATTGAAACCTGTCTTCTGACTGACGAGGAGAAGGTGAAAGCATGCGAGCTTTCTGTAGAGGCAGGCGCTGCTTTTGTTAAGACATCCACAGGCTTCAGCACCGGCGGAGCCACGGTTGCTGATGTGGCTCTTATGAGAAAGACTGTCGGAGATCGCGCGCAGGTAAAGGCAAGCGGCGGCATCCGCACTCCGGAAGATGCGGACGCGCTTCTTAAAGCGGGCGCTGACCGGATCGGGGCCGGAAACGGAGTCGTTCTGCTCTGATTCCTGAATATACCCCATCGTTCCGGTGCTGCACATCCGGAAAAAACCAATCTGCCATCAGGAATAGAAGTGCATCATACGGTGCGCTTCTATTCCTGTCTCAGACACCCTTTCTATTCGGAGGAAGAACATGAGATTCCTGTCCTGTTTCATTATATCAATATTTACCTGCATGCTCCTTCTGACCGGATGTTCCGGACAGACATCTGTGATTACGACAGACATGATCGCTCCTGTTATGGAAGACGGATTATGCGGTTATATTGATGAAAATGGTAATATTGTCATCAAGCCGCAGTTTGAAGACTGCGGAAGCTTCAGCTCCAACGGGCTTGCCTATGCCTGTAAAGACGGAAAATATGGCTTTATCGACACATCAGGGTTCTTTGTCATTGAGCCGCAGTTTGACGATGCTTCCATATTCTCAAACGGCTATGCGGTTGTCGGCAAAAACGGGCTCTATGGGGTGATTAACGAAAAGGGAGAGTATACGGTAAAACCTGCCTATACAGGTATTCAGGATTTTACTGCCTGCGGACTGGCCGTTGTTATGCAGGATACACTGTATGGATATATGGACAGTTCCGGCAACATAGCCGTGGATATCCAGTATGATGCAGTAGATCCTTTTACCGACGACGGATTGGCTCTTGTAGCCAAAAACGGAACCTATGGTATCATTGACAGGAATGGAGAGTATGTGATCCCACAGGAATATGAATATCTGGAAATGTTTGCGGACAATGGCTTTGCCATGGCCAAATCGGATGGGAAATATGGTTTTATCGATCAAAATGGACAGATCGTTATCGATTTTCTCTTTGACGGAGCTTTTTCTTTTGCCGAGAACGGGCTTGCCGCTGTCACGCTTAACGGAAAGTGGGGATTTATTGACGAATCCGGACAGTTTGTCATTGAACCGCAATATGAGCTTGTGTATTCCTTTTCCAATGGACGGACTATTGTAAAGCTGGACGGACAGGCGGGTATCATTGATGAAAGCGGCACCATTGTTCTGGCTCCCTCGTATCCCTATATCTCTTCTTATGGGGACAATGGCATGGCTGTATTCCGGGCGGAAAATGGAAAATGGGGATTTTTGGATGAGACCGGCAGTATTGTCATAGAACCTGTTTATGATTACGCCGCCTCTTTTGGTTCCAATCTTCTGGCTCTCGTTCAAAAGGACGGCCTGTGCGGCGCGGTGCGTGAAGATGGAAATACGGTTATTGATATTAAATACCAGAATATTGGCGGATTTACGAAGTACAGTAAAGAATGAACATATAATTTTTCATATTATTTTTAACCTTTGAATCGCTTATTATAAAAGAGCTGTATGCCGGAAAAAAGAGACAGATGATAGCCGCGTCTGTCTCTTTTGTATTATAGAAAATTTCTCCGGACAGAGGCAGTGCGTACAGCCATAAGAAGGTGTGGTATTTCTGCGTTTGCAGGGTAAAGCCTTAAAAAAATATATTGACACAGTGTCAGTAACGGATTATAATGTTGATACTGACACTGTGTCAGAATAAAAAGCCTTCTATCAATATTGTGGACGAGGGCATTTTGCCGCAGGCGGACTATTCAGGTTCCGTCAGCGGAGCAAAACGGATAAAAGCAATCTGTTTGGATATGAGACAGGAGAAGCCGGGAAAATAGACTGCCGGATATTGAAGCCGGTGCTGTTTGAGTTTCCGGCTTATGAATACCTGAAAACCGGCGAAGTGATTGGAAAATGTCTGTCATTTAAGGACAGTGGAAGTATATAAGGAGGTTCAGGATGCCAAAGGGATCAGAAGAACTGACAGCAGCGAGAAAAGAAGAAATCATAACAGCCTGTGCGGAACTGTACAGGACCATGAGCTTTAAGGAGATTACCCTTAAAGAGATTGGAAATGCAACATCCTTTACCAGGACTTCAATCTACAATTATTTTCAGACGAAAGAGGAAATCTTTTTGGCGCTGCTGCAAAGAGAGTATGAACTATGGATTGACAGACTGAGGCAAATTCAGGCAGAGCATGAGAAAATGACTTCTGCAGAGTTTTCGGATGCGTTGGCCCATTCTCTGGAGGAGCGGCATAATCTGTTGAAGCTCCTGTCTATGAATCATTATGATATGGAAGAAAACAGCCGTATTGAACGACTGACAGATTTCAAGGTGGTTTATGGGCAGACGCTGTCAGAGGTCAGGAATTGTCTGGATAAATTTTTCCCGGAGATGCCGGTTTATGATAAGCAGGATTTTATCTATTCTTTTTTTCCGTTTATGTTTGGGATATATCCTTATACTGTGGTAACAAAGAAGCAGAGGGAAGCAATGAAACAGGCGGGAGTAAACTATGTGTATATGTCCATTTACGAGATTACTTATAC
>VSNE01000156.1 GCA_009774155.1 Lachnospiraceae bacterium | reverse complement strand
TCCTTCCCCAGATTCCGAGCGATTCCAAATACCGTTCCAAAGAGCAGACAAAATAAAAATATACGCAAAACACCAGCCCCATACACCCTTTAGGATCTGAGGCTGGTGTTTTTTTCATAATTCTATACTACTTTAAAAATGCGCCAAGTTTTTTGTCTTCGGTACGGATATGGGAAATCAGAATACCAATGTGAGTGTTCAGCTTTCCCAGTTCAATCATCGTAGGGCCGGATGCCGGAATCTGTGAAATAATATCTCTCAGTTTGCTCTTATAATTCTCGTGAAAAGCTCTGTGGGCAGCTATACCGGGATATTTGCTGCGTTGCTGAAGCTGTTCCTCATGAGCAAAATGCTGGTTCACATAATTCAGCAGAAACTTAATAGCAGGTTCCATAGCGGAACGTCCCTGACCTTTGCTGCAGGCTTCCATCAACTGGTTCACTGCCCGGAGCAACTCCCTGTGCTCTCTGTCAATAGTAGCATTCCCTGTCTCCAAATCTTTTGTCAACTCGTATCTCACTGGTATACCTCCTCCAATTCCAGACTACTTTTCCATCAATTTTAATATAATCGAACTTGAAATGCAAGAGTATGTCCCTTTAAGTTTCCAAATCTTCTCCAATTACCGTTTGGTTACAACGGTCTTCGTTTTTGACCAGCCTGAATAAATTTTGGACGTTTTTCCGTTTACCTTCACATTTTTATAAGTACGGATTCTTACATAGTATTTTTTCTTTGCCTTCAGCCTGGAAATTGTCCTGGATGTGGTTTTGTTTTTATTGACAGTTACAATGCCTGTTTTGCCCTTTGTAAATTTGCTGCTGGTCGAATACTGGATCTGGTAACCGGTTGTCTGACTGGTCTGTTTTTTCCATTTCACGGAAATGCCTTTGGATTTTGCAGAGAGTCTGGAAATACTTGTCGTTTTGGGGCAGATCGTAAAGGTTTTCTTCACAGTGCCGCTGTAATTGCCTTTAAATTTAATAACAGCCGTCGCCATCCCGACATTCTTATTTTTACTGTAGGACACGGAATAGTTATTTTTGCCGATTTTATTTCCCATACTGTCCGTTACCGCAACAGAAGGTTTACAGAGCTTTCCATTATAAGTATATTCGGTTTTCTCCAGCTTTATTGTTTCAGGGTAATAAATAACTTTCGTATCAGCTACAAATCCGCACTCCGTACACTTCTTCTCCACACTTCCGTTTTTGCTTAATGTAGCCTTATTGACGGTTGTCTTATACTGATGCTCATGCTCCGGGGGATTTTCACCGCTTCCTGTATCTGTACCCTGATCCGGTTTTTCCTCTGAAGAATCCCCTCCGTCTCCTTCCTCCGGCGAAGATGCCGGCAGATAGGTTTCTATATGGTTCAGAATATCTCTGTCCATGCCCGTTGTATATTGTACAATCTGATTATTACGGTTAATATAAACTACCAGCGGAGTGGTAAACTTGTAGCTGTCCGGCTGGACTGCGTCTAAATATGCCCAGCCTGCTGTAGCTGCTCCATAGCAATAGGTCAGCTTATCGGTCCCGTATTGATTATAAAATGCCTCCGTTCTTTCCTTTTCCGCCCCATAGTTCAGCTCTGCCGCTATCACATCCACATCATCCAGCGGCTTTGCAGTGCTTTTAAAAAGCCCAAGCATATACTTACAGTTATAACAGCCGCTGCTGAAAAAAATCAGTACCTTCGGCTTTCCGCTGGCAGCCGTTGATACTACGCTGCCGTCAAGCGCCGTTAAATTATAATTTAAATTCTGCATCGGCGAAAAGCCTTCTGCCGCGTATACCTCTGCCACTGTCCCTAAAAGGAGTAATAAAGACAGAAGAAGTGCCATAAATCGTTTTTTCATTTTCATATACCTCTTTTCATTTTTCTTTTTTTAAGCCGTCAGGCTTGTTTACTCATTCAGTCTCCCGGCCAGCCGTTCCAGCCGTTCCTTTATATCCGGTCTTTCAGATAATCCCTTTTTATCAGATCCTCCCATCGTCACAGGTTCCATGCATTCGGCACCCAGATCCTCCAGCATGTAACGAAGTGTCTGGACAGCGCCCAGAAACTGCCTTGGAGATTCCGGCGCGCCGCCCACAAGAACAATGCCTCCCTTTTTTGCCGCAGGAGCTTTATCCCCCCGCACAACGGCTGCCCAGTAGACCTGCAGGCGGTCTAAAACCGCCTTCATGGAACCCGGAATATTGTAAAAGTACACCGGGGCGGCAAATACAATTCTGTCCGCCTCATCCAGCTTCCGGTAAATCTCCTGCATGGAATCCTCAATGCAGCAGGCCCCATGGCTGAAGCAATACCGGCAGTCCCGGCACGGCGTAATGTCCTTACGGTTATCCAGAGAAAGTATCTCTGTCTCCCCGGAAAGCCGGGCGGCCAGATATTCCGCCAGTTCCGCGGTATGCCCCCTTTTTCTCGGAGAACCGGTCAGAATTAATGTCTTCATCTAATCCTCCATCTCTGCTTCCACCCGGGACTCCGCGGCCTTCATCGCCTCCAGAGTCATTGCCATCAGCTTATCCAGCTCCCAGCCAAGCTGCTCTGCCCCGGTACGGATAATATCGCGGGAGCATCCTGCCGCAAAGCGTTTATCCTTAAACTTTTTCTTCAGACTTGACAATTCCATGTCCGTACAGCTTTTAGAAGGACGCATTCTGGCTGCCGCCCCAATCAGCCCGGTCAGCTCGTCAGCCGCAAACAATACCTTCTCCATCTCATGAACCGGCTCCACATCCGCACAGATGCCGTAGCCGTGGCTGCAGACTGCATGGATCAGCTCCTCCTCTGCGCCAATCTCCTCCAGCAGCTTAGGCGCCCTTTTGCAGTGCTCCTCCGGATATTTTTCAAAATCCACATCATGCAGAAGTCCGCACAGCCCCCAGAACTCTTCATCTCCAAAACCGAGTTCTCTGGCATACCACCGCATAACCGCCTCTACCGTATAGGCATGCTGAAGGTGGAAGGGCTCCTGATTATATTTTTTCAGGAGCGTAAGAGCCTGCTCTCTTGTTACATTTGTTGTCATGTTTTTATCCTCCTTATAAAAGCGCCACCGGAAGCGCCCATGTTCCAATTATATAATAGAGCAGAAGATGCGCCGGATAAAACCAGTAGAAAAACCATCTCGGCTGTTTTCCCCGTTCCCCGTTGTAAAAATAAATAAGCAGAAATGCCAGCGGCGCTGTCAGCTCCCAAATACAGATTAAGGCTCCCCATATACACTGCATCGTCTTCCGATCCCGTAAAAGATACAAAAGCACCACCAGCACCACGCCGAAGGCTCCGTAATCTGTGTGAAGCAGCTCCGCCAGGGCGGCACCTCCTAAAATCCCCCCTATCCGGGCGCTTACGGTATCTTTATGCGCACGGATAAACCAGATGCTCAGAAGTCCGGCCAGCAGGGTAAAAAAGACATTCTGATATCCCCAGTGAAAGGGCTTCATATGAAATGCCAAATCAAACGGAATCTCGCTGACCAGCGCAAAAACTCCCAGCCGGAAGGCATACTTTTTCACATCATGCGTATGAAGAAATCCCTCAACCAGCTGAAAGCAGAAGATCGGGAATGCCGGCCGGCCGATAAACCGGAAAACCATATCTGCCTCAAAAATCTCGTTCCACCTGCCCGCAAAGCTGTCTCCCAGCGGAGAGCCGCCCCAGGCATTCAGCACAAAGCCTTCCAGCAGGCTGGCGCCTATATGGTCTGCCGCCATAGTGATGATTGCAATCCATTTAAGCGTGCTTCCGCTGATTCCCCATTTAGTCTTCATGCTTTTCTGCAATTTCTCCCTGTTTTTTATAAATAGATTTCTCCGGAACAACGCCTCTTACGGAGGACAGCGGATAAATACTGCTCCCTCTTCCGACTATCGTCCCCGGATTCAGCACAGAGCCGCAGCCTACCTCCACATTGTCCCCAATCATGGCGCCGAACTTCTTTATTCCGGTCTCTATATCTCCCTCCGGCGTGTGAACCAGCACCAGCTTTTTGTCGGATTTTACATTGGAGGTAATGGAACCGGCTCCCATATGCGCTTTGTATCCGAGAATGGAGTCTCCCACATAGTTATAGTGGGGCACCTGCACCTGATTGAACAAAACCACATTTTTCAGCTCCGTGGAATTGCCGACCACAGCTCCCTCTCCAATCAGCGCATTGCCGCGGATAAAAGCACAGTGACGCACCTCTGCTCCTTTACCGACAATCACCGGCCCATGGATATAGGCGCTTGGAAATACTTTTGCGGATCGGGCAATCCATACATCCTGATCCACCCTTTCATACTCCTCTTCACTGAGTGTTGCTCCCAGCCTTCTGATAAATTCCCCAATCCTCGGAAGCGCTTCCCATGGATAGGTCAGACCGTCAAACAATTCTGCCGCGATCGTCTCGTTCAGATTGTACAGATCCTGAATTGTAATCTTGCTCATAATAGTTACTCCTTTGATGATTTTTTATAATAGGCCGCAGCCGCCTCAAAGTACGGCCGCATGGCAAAATGCTGTCTGCTGTTTAATACCTGCTTTGTCCTGCTCATGACAAAGCTTTCCAGCTTTTCCATATATTCATCCGGAGTGATCTCCCCGTTTGCCACATAGGTCAGCCCCTTTTCCCAGCTCGCTGTCAGTTCCGGGTTCAGAAGGGAACGGATGGATACACTCACCACATCAAAAATATTTTCTCCCAAAAGGGTCGGCATAATGATCTGGGTCTTCTTGTTCAATGAAATATATTTATTATTCACCAGTTTTTTCAGGATCTCCGCCCGGGTGGCGCTGGTACCGATTCCGCTTCCCTTAATTTGGGCACGAAGGTCCTCATCCTCTATCAACTGCCCGGCATTTTCCATAGCCAGTATCATGGAGCCTGAATTGTAGCGCTTGGGCGGGGATGTTTCCCCCTCCTTGATTTTTACATCCGCTACGGGCAGCTTCATGCCTTTTTTAAGCTTCATCAGATTGCCTAACATGACCGCGTCGCATTTCGTGTCCTCTGTCTCCTCACCGCCCTTTTTTCTCTTATTGTCATATGTATTCGGCGCAACTGCCAGGTATCCTTCCTCCTGAAGCACACGGAAGCCCGAGAAAAATTTCTCTGTTCCCATCTGGGTAGTTAACGCCACCTTCTGATAAACTGCCGGCGGATAGAAGATGCTTAAAAAACGCCGGGTAATCGTTTCATACACCTGCTGTCCGGTCACAGACAAAGTTTTCCACGCTCCAAGTCCCTGTCCTGTGGGAATAATCGCATAGTGATCCGTAATCTGCTTATCGTTCGTATACCGGCTTTTGCCGATTCCTTTATAGCTTCCTTTATTTAAAATCTCCCGGGCAGACTGCTGCACCAGAGCAAACTGCTGAAGTCCGCCGATATTTTTGTCAATTTCCTTTGCAACCGCTCCCGACAGCACACGGGCGTCCGTTCTCGGATAAGTCACCAGCTTTTTTTCATACAGCTCCTGGGCAACCTTCAGCGTCTCGTCCGGACTGATTTTAAATCTCCGGGAGCATTCATTCTGAAGCTCTGCCAGATTAAAAAGAAGCGGCGCATAACGGGTTTCCTTTTTCTTCTCCACGGCTGCCACCCGGGCCTCCTGAGGCTGTATCCCCTTCAGCTTTTCTGCCAGAGCCTTTGCATCCTCCTCTTTTCTGAAGCCGTTTTCTTTATAGAGCAGCGGAGACTGATAATAAATACTTCCCTCTGCCGCCCTCCACTCTCCCTCAAAGGCCTTTCCTGACAGCTTCTGAATCAGCAAAACCCGGTAAAACGGAGTCTTTACAAAGCTTCGGATCTCCCGTTCCCTGCGGACTACCATCCCCAATACGCAGGTCATAACCCTGCCTACGGAAATAACCGTATATTTCGTATTCTGAAAGCTGGAAACAGCCCGTCCGTACTGAAGAGTCAAAAGGCGGGAAAAGTTGATGCCCATCAAATAATCCTCCTTTGCCCTCAGATACGCAGAGTGGGACAGATTATCATATTCGGACAAATCCTTTGCCTCCCGGATGCCTCTTAAGATCTCCTCCTCTGTCTGGGAGTCAATCCACACTCTGAGCCGCTCCTTGCCCTTTACCCCTGCCATCTGTTCCACAAGACGGTAAATATACTCTCCCTCCCGCCCGGAGTCCGTGCATACATAAATACGTTCCACATCCTTCCGGTTCAGAAGGCCGCTGACAATCGTGTACTGTTTTTTTACACTGCCTATGACCTCATACTTCCATTCCGACGGAAGAAACGGAAGTGTTTCCAGAGACCACCGCCTGTATTTTTCGTCATATACCTCCGGATAGCTCATAGTGACCAGGTGTCCCACGCACCAGGTGACAATGGCATTCTCCGATTCCAGATACCCGTCCTGCTTTCTCATATTCAGTTTCAGCGCCTTTGCGAATTCCTGGGCTACGCTCGGCTTTTCCGCAATATATAAAAATTTATTCATGTTTTTCTCTTTCTTTGTTCGATCCCCTGTAAAATTGTAACATATTTATGGTA
>VSNE01000155.1 GCA_009774155.1 Lachnospiraceae bacterium | reverse complement strand
CCATATATCTGCCAATACCACTTCAAGCTGAAGCCATACATTGGACAGCTCCATAATTTTCGGAACCTCTGCCGCCGCATCATAGGCCTGATAGACGATCCCGTGTTCATCCGTATTCTCCTGAACCTCTTCTTCTCTGCCCAAAAGCCTTTCATACAGGGACTGATATCCCATAAAATGTTTCTTCTCCTCTTTCCGGGCCGGAAGACGGCACGCAGGAAGCTTTCCGGTCTCCTTGTAGAGCTGTCCGAAACGAACCTCCGTCAAATAGCGGGCGAAAACCTCTGCCGCTTCTCTGTTTGACGAATAAGGATTTACCACCACCCCGTTGGTCACGGACAAGCCCCGGGTATCCAGCTCTCCTGTCAGGGCCGGAAGCGGCGCTGCCTGGTAAAATGGTTCATAGCTTACCTGTACCGTCTCCTCCTCCCCGGCTTCATTTACCTCTGTACGCTCTGTTTCATACTCCGGAATTTCCCCTGCCGCCACCGCACGATCCAGCTCTGCCAGCATCGGCACATTGGCAATCGTAAACACGGTTTTTCCGTCGATAAATTCCCGGATCACCTCCTCCGAGCTGACCGTGTCCGCGTCAATGGCAAAAAAGCTGTTCAGATTCTGATAGTAAGCCATACATTCCTCTATCTTTTCCAGATCCATAGATACCCGGCTTTTGTCATCTCCGCTCGGACCTCCCAGATCCGTATAGGCTCCCAGAAACATATAATTGTCAATTACATCCGCCACGTTCCATTTAAAGATGTTCTCCACCCGGCTGGTGGCCGCATCTGCCTCAAAATTCTCCGCATAGTCCAAAATACCGTCAATATCCGCAGGCACCTCCCCGGGCTCCACATAATAGCGGTTGTAAAGCATTACACAGGTCTCTATATAAAAAGGTCTTGCCACCACAGCCCCATCATAGGTAACCGCCTGCACTGCTTTCTCCGAATAGGTCTCTGTAAGCCCTTCATCCGTCACCGGAGCCGTAAGCCCCGCCAGCGTTGCCTTTTCCAGAAGCGCGCTGGAAGCCACGTATATATCCGGACCCGACATTTCCTCCGCTACAGACTTCTCGCTGATATTTTCAATATAATCCACCTCTGAGACCAGCTTCGTGTGTATCTCCACATGATATCTGGAGGACGCCTCAGCCGCGGCCGCCTCCATATAGCTCTGGACATCCGGATCGGTATACCAGATCAGAATCGGGCGCTCCACAGCAAGCTCCACTTCCTCCGGCCGGTTCCTGAATCCGGTATATACCATCTGTGCAGCGAGCAGGAGCACTGCCAGTACCGCGATAATCCTCTGATAGTTTTTCGTCATATTGTTCCTTTCCTAAAAAGATCCTTCCAGTTTCTCCAGCATCTCATCCACATTTTCTTTTGTGATAATCAGCGGCGGAACAAAACGAAGCACATTACTGCCGGCTGTGATAATGATCAGTCCGTTTTCAAGCGCACGGTCTACAATCCCGCCCACCGGCCTTCCGTTCACCTCAAGTCCCTGCATCAGACCTTTCCCCCGGCGTTCGGTCAGAAAGTCATATTTATCCACAAGTCCGTCCAGCTTTTCCGTCAGATAGGTTCCAACCTGGCGGACATTTTCCAGAATATGTTCTTTTTCATACAAATCGAATACCTTGCTGACTGCCGCGCAGACAAAGGGATTCCCTCCGTAGGTCGTTCCATGATCCCCTGCCGCAAGGGAACCCTCTGCAGCCTTCCTGCCCAGCACAAACGCCCCTACCGGAACTCCGCAGCCGATAGCCTTTGCGCAGGTCATCACATCCGGCTCTATCCCATACTCCTGCCATGCAAACATATATCCGGTACGTCCCATGCCGCACTGAATTTCATCCAGAATCAGCAGTATATCCCGCTCCTCACACAGCGCTTTAATCCCCTGAAGGAATTCCTTTTCCGCCGGATAGATGCCGCCTTCGCCCTGCACGGTCTCCAGCATAATTGCACAGGTTTTATCCGTAACCAGCGCTTTTACGCTTTCCAGATCATTATAATCCGCAAATTTGATTCCCGGGAGCAGAGGCCTGAACGGAGCCTGATATTTTTCATTGCCGGTCACGGACAATGCGCCAAGGCTTCTTCCATGGAAGGAATGCTTCATGGCAATAATTTCATGATCTGTGCCGCCGTCCTTCCCATAAGCATATTTTCTGGCTGTCTTGATCGCCCCCTCAACAGCTTCTGTTCCGCTGTTTGTAAAAAACACCTTTGACATACCGCTGGCTTCCTTCAGCTTCTGCGCGGCTTCTGCCATGGGAACAGAATAGTACAGGTTGGAAATATGAGTCAGCTTGTCAATCTGATCCTTCAATGCCTGTGTATATTCTTTGTTGTTGTATCCTAAAGACTGCACCGCGATCCCCGCCGCAAAGTCCAGGTATGCCTTTTGGTTCACGTCATACAGATATACGCCTTCCCCCCGGTCCAGAACAATCTGATAACGATTATATGTATGTAAGATAGCTTCTTCCGCCTTCTCAATATATGAATTATTCATGATAAAACCCCTCCTCCGAATCGCCCAGAATCGCGGTGCCGATACCCTTATTGGAAAAAACCTCCAGAAGAATACTGTGCATAATCCGTCCATCCATAATATGAACTCTGGATACCCCCGATTCAATAGCCTCAATGCAGTTTTCAAGCTTCGGCAGCATACCGCCGCCAATGGTTCCGCCGGCAAGCAGTTCTTTTGCCTCACTGACCCTGATCTCGGAAATCAGGGAATCCTTATCGTCAAAATCTCTGTAAACGCCTTCAATATCCGTTAAAAATGCAAGTTTTTCCGCCTTTACCGCCCTGGCAATGGCACATGCCGCGTCATCCGCATTAATATTATAAGTGTCAAAATTCTCGTCCAGCCCTACCGGACATACAATCGGAAGAAAATCCTTTTCCAGCAGATCATACAGAATCTTTGGATTCACCCCGGTAATCTCTCCTACAAATCCGATATCCTGGCCTCCGGAGTATTTTTTTTCCACCTTCAGAAGTCCTCCGTCCTTGCCGCTGATGCCCACCGCCTTGACTCCCAGTTCCTGTACCATAGTAACCAGTCCTTTATTCACCCGGCCCAGCACCATCTCCGCGATCTCCATAGTGTCCGCGTCCGTCACACGCAGGCCGTTCACAAAACGCGGCTCCATACCTACCTTCCCGACCCATCGGCTGATTTCTTTTCCGCCTCCGTGTACAATGATAGGTTTAAAGCCGACCAGCTTTAAAAGCGTTACGTCGCTGATCACGCTCTTTTTCAGGTTTTCATCCACCATGGCGCTGCCGCCGTATTTAACAACGATGATTTTTCGGTTAAAACGCTGGATATAAGGGAGCGCCTCCACCAGGACGGCGGCCTTCTCCAAATATTTTTCTGTATCCTCTCTCATTTTTTCTCTCCTCTTACAATATAATGGTCAACGCAGAAATTTGCAATAGTCAAAACCTTTGATCGGATTTCCGCACTTTCCCCCCGCCTTTTGGGATGAGCCTTTCGGCCTTCAAAGATTACATTTTGCGAAAACCCAGGTTAAAAGCCTTCAGCTCCTGTAGTCCGCATTAATATTCACATATTCATGGGTCAGATCACATCCCCATGCGGTAGCCTGCGCCCCGCCCATCTTAATATCCGCGATTGCGGTCACATAATTCTCGGATAAAATTTTCGTCGCCAGCTCCTCGCTGTATCCGGTGGACACTCCATTCTCGATAATCTTCAGCTTCCCGGCCGCGCTTTCAAAGTACAGATCCACCTTCTCCGGATCAAACTGTTCGCCGGAATACCCCATGGCGCAGAGAATGCGCCCCCAGTTGGCATCGTGTCCGTAGACGGCGGCCTTGGTCAGACTGGAGGTAACGACGGATTTACTTAACGCGACGGCCTGATCCTTGCTCCTTGCGCCGATCACCTTTACCTCAAAAAGACAGGTGGCTCCCTCTCCGTCGCCTGCTATCTTTTTCGCCAGTTCCGTATTCACATAGTTCAGCGCTTTCCTGAACGCATTATAATTTTCATCCTCTTTATCAATCAGCGGATTTTCTGCCAGACCATTTGCCAGCAGAAGCACGGTATCATTGGTAGAGGTATCTCCGTCCACGGAAACCATATTGTAAGTATCCTTTATATCCTCACTGAGCGCTTTCTGAAGCATCTCCTTTGTGATGGCCGCGTCCGTGGTCACAAAGCTGAGCATCGTGCACATATTCGGATGAATCATGCCGGAGCCCTTGCACATTCCGCCGACCGTAACCGTTTTTCCCCCGATTTCCACCTGGACACCTGCATATTTAGGTCTGGTATCCGTGGTCATAATGGCCTTTGCGGCTTCCAGACCGGCTTCCTCACTGTCAGCTTTATTCTCCGCCAGCATAACGACGCCATCCTTTATCCGCCCGATCGGAAGCTGCATACCGATCACTCCTGTAGAAGCCGTCAGCACGGAGGAGGCCGGAATCCCAAGAAGCCTTTCCGCCGCCTCCGCGGTCTGCCGGCAATAATCATAGCCCTCCGCTCCGGTACAGGCATTGGCGATGCCGGAATTGATAACAACTGCCTGCGCTGTCTGTCCATGGTATACGATCTCCTGATCCCATTTCACCGGCGCTGCCTTCACCACATTCGTTGTAAAGGTTCCTGCCGCCGCGCACGGCACAGTACTGTATATCAGGGCCATATCCTTCCGGTTTTTATATTTAATCCGCGCCTCTGCAGACGCTGCTTCAAATCCTTTTGCGGCCGTCACGCCGCCAGTGATGATCCTCATCTTTCATCCTCCTCGATAAATGCTGTAATATTTGCCTCATTCAGCGTAAAATCATAGTAATTCAGGTCCTCTCTCTTCGTCCATCCAATCTTGTTCCAGAACGCATTTCCGATGTCATTCTTTGTAAAAGCAATCAGGCTGACCTTATTAATCTCCTCTGCCTGCAAAGCTTCCATGCAGGCCACCACCATAGCCTTCCCCACACCCTGCCGGCGGAAGCCCTTACGGACGCAAACATGATACAGACATCCCCGTCTTCCGTCATGTCCGCAGAGAATGGCCCCTATCAGGACATCTCCCTCCCAGGCTGTGATACTGGTCGTGGGATTCCTCCTCAGAAACCGTTCAATCCCTTCTCTGGAATCATCCATGCTTCGGATGCCAAACCCCTTGATCGTTTTCCAGAGCCCGTATACCTTCTCATAGTCTTCAATGGTCATGACACGAATATCCATAGCTTCTCCTTCCTGTGCGTCCCTGACAGAACCTGTGTCCTTCCTACGGAAACATCGGAGCCATTTGAAGCCCCTCCGCCTCGTCAAGCCCGAACATCAGATTCATATTCTGCACCGCCTGTCCGGCGGCGCCCTTTACCAGATTATCCATAGCTCCCATCATAATGATTCGCTTTGTTCTCGGATCGATCTTAAAATTCACATCCACAAAATTACTGCCCTCTACCCATTTTGTCTGCGGACACACATCCTTATCCAGCACCCGTATAAAACGCTCTTTATCATAATATTTGTCATAGACAGCCTTCACTTCCTCATAGGCCGCTTCTTTTTTCAGGGATGCATAAGCAGTCACCAGAATTCCTCTCTGCATGGGCACAAGATGCGGTGTAAAGCTGATGACCACCGGCTGACCGGCCGCATAGCCCAGCTGTTCCTCGATCTCCGGCGTATGGCGGTGTCCCGCCACCCCGTATGCCTTAATATTCTCGTTCACTTCACAGAACAGATTATCCACCTTTGCCCCGCGTCCGGCACCGGAGACACCGGATTTAGCGTCAATAATGATCGTATTCGGATCAATCAGCCCTTCCTTTACCATCGGGTAAACAGAAAGGAAGCTGCAGGTAGGATAGCATCCCGGGTTCGCAACCAGCCTTGCCCTTTTTACCGCCTCACGGTTTACCTCGCACAGACCATAGACCGCTTCTTCTATATATTGGGGGGCCTTATGCCTGATGCCGTACCATTTCTCATAAACGTCCGCGTCCTTAATACGGAAATCCGCACTGAGATCAATCAGCTTTACTTTATTTAAAATGTTTTCATTCACAAGAGAAGCGCACAGCCCCTGAGGCGTTGCCGTGAAGATTACATCTACCTGCCCGGCCATCTCTTCCATATTATCATCCAGACATCTGTCGTCCACCATCTGAAACATATTCTGGTACACCTCTGAATATTTTTTATCCACATAGCTTCTGGAGCCGTACCATTTAATTTCTGCCTCCTTATGCCCTAAAAGCAGGCGGACCAGCTCGCCGCCGGCATATCCGGTTGCCCCTATAATTCCAACTCTAATCATATATTTCTACCTCTTTTTCTTAATGGTTCTTTTACAGTACAAAGCTGTCGCCGCTGTACTGCACAATGGGTGCAAAATCACAACTGTTTTTTATCATATAACAAATGATATAGGAAGTAAAGTGCTTTTCCTGCCTTCCGAAGCATTCTGCGAAACCCTGCGGCGAAACCCTCCTATCGTACTTCTTTTTTATACGATGTGCATAATTATACATATATTATC
>VSNE01000154.1 GCA_009774155.1 Lachnospiraceae bacterium | reverse complement strand
TGCCCAAGCAGCCCCTTCTCATATGGAATCCTCACACCGCCGAGAATCAGCTCCCTGTCCTTTGTCAGACGATGTACATCATAGCCTAAACCAACTCTCACTTTTTTATGCCCTCCATTTTATCCATGTCTCCGGAACCACATCCGCTGCCTCATCCGGAGAACCGTTGATCCATTTTTCCGGCGCAATCACTGTCTTTTCCGGATTCCGGTTCAGCCAGGCTCCCCACCAGCTAAAGGAGCTGTTTGCAACGATATTATGCCTGCAAAGACTCATAAGCTGCATATCCCGGAAGCTGTCCGCGCCGCTGTTTCCTGTTATAATCCGGCAGTCCGCCTCTCTAAAATGCTCCTCAGCCCAGGCTGTATCGTTTGTAAAAATATAGAACCTTACCTTTTCCGGATACCTTTTCCGGAAATACTCCATCGCCCAATCATAATAGTCGGACGTACAGATATTCTGAAGATAGGGATAATTCAAGTAATCTCCTCTGCGTATATGGACGCTGACTGAAAGACTGCCCTGCATCTGTTCTGCATAATCCCGCTGCTTTGCAGTGGAAAACTCCGGGAACCGGTAAGCTTCCAATATTTTTCCCCGGATATCCGAAAAATATTTTTCGCTCTGCCAGTAGCCCTCCAGATAATACCCGTCCAGCTTCAGCACATGTTCATCAAATGCATAGGATTCATGATTATAGATCGTCTTTTTTCCAAAAGGAGTCCTTTTCAGCAGCTCCGTCAGATGATTGGCCTTCCGATAGCCCAGACTTTGTATTTCCCGGATGCTGGCAAACGGGCAATCAATTCCGAATACCTTGTCCAGTTCAAAATCATTGTGTACATGATGCTCCGCATACTTGGTGATATCGATCTTTATCTGCCTGCCCAGACTCATAAGCTTTATAGCCAATGCATACTGGAACATCTGATTGCCGAGGCCGCCGTCTATCCATACAATATTCATGCCTTCCTCCTTGCATCTGTTCCTGAAAAGCCGCACCGGACCAGGCTCGGTTCCGCTTCGCGGCTTGCAGCTAAAAAAAGAGCTTCCTAATTGCTTAGGAAGCTTAAGTAGCGAGAGGGGGACTCGAACCCTCGACACCACGGGTATGAACCGTGTGCTCTAGCCAGCTGAGCTATCTCGCCATATCTGTATTTCAATGGGACCTATAGGGCTCGAACCTATGACCCTCTGCTTGTAAGGCAGATGCTCTCCCAGCTGAGCTAAGATCCCATTTTTCTACCAGTTATTCTCACAACCGACTCCGTTATGATACCAAAACATAAGAGGATTGTCAATAACTTTTTTCAACTTTTTTGCCCTTTCTTCCTTTTTATCTTACCGGCACCTCCTGAAGATACCTTTCCAGCTCTTCCTCCCAGGAGTGATACGCCTGTTCCCCCCTGTGATCCGGAAGGTCATAATGTTCTTTTAAGTAGGACGCCAGATCATCAGATATTTTTACAGCGCCGTAAATATTCAGATGATCTCCATAATCCATAGTTTCCTTTGTCCAGTCTATATCCGGACCCGTTCCCTCCAGATTAAAATCAATATACGGCAGACTGTTATGATCTGCAAACTTCTGGATTGCATTATGCTTCTGATAGCTGTAGTTCATAGGAGAAGGCGTGGATACCAGCAGAACCTGGATATTCTGCTCCGCGCATATTTTTAAAATATGATTCAGACGATATCTGACCAGAGCAGCCAGCTTCTCGCTCTCCTCCGTTTTCTCCATATAATTCCCGCAGTCATAAGGAGCTGTTTCCCCGTGTATCTGAAAGCCTTTGTAATATCCATTCAGAACAGTACCTTTGTTTCCGGAAAATGACTTCCATATATTATGAAAACGGAAAACAGGGAAATAATAATACACGATCTCAGCCAGCGAATTTTCCGTTTCTGAAAAAACACCCTCATACCTGAAAAAGATATTCGTCTCCAGTATGACCAGCCGCGGGGTCTGCGTCTTTAATGCCTGCTTCAGCAAATAGTAGGACTCTGTCGCCCTCTGTCCTGACTGCCCGCACACATAAGACGTAATTCCCTGTTCCTTCCACAGCTCCATCGGAGAAATATTCGCAATGCTCAGGCTGTCGCCGAGTATAAGAACATCCACTGAATCCTCCGTCTCTGACAGAATGCCTGCAATGCACTGATCCCTTCCCTCCACACGCTTTGTCAGATTTATATGATCGGGGCTGCAGACAGCAGAGGCTCCTGCCAGCATCAGCGCCAGCAACAGGAAAAATAATATTTTTCTTTTAAAATCCCGCATAAATCAAATCCACCTGTAAATATCCGGCCCCATAGGCTCCAAAAATGATAACCGCAAAAATCAACCCGTAGCAGACGCCCCAGCGGACCAAAACACAGGATTTCTGCAGTTTTTCCTGAATATCTGTCTTTCTCTCCTTCAGCGCGCCAACCACAGCCGCAATCACGCACCCCGCCAGTATTACCGCATAATCATTGCCGTCAAGCCCTAATGTCAACAGAGTTCCGTCCCAGAGCTGCTCCGGACGGAATTCCCTGAAAATGCTGGCAAACATTTTCATTCCGATACTCAGACTGTCCGCGCGGAAAAAAAGCTCTCCGATAAATATAATGCACCATGTCTTCAGAATCTGAAGCCTTCTGAGCAAAGCGGAAGACGGATCAATATGGCATAAAGACATCAGACGGCTGTGTACGGGCTCAAAAGCAATACCAAGCAGAATAAGAACAAAATAATACATGCCATAGAAAATATAGCTCCATCTCGCTCCATGCCACAGACCGTTGCAGAGCCATACCGGAAACAATCCGCATGCATAGGCTGTCAGCTTTGTCATATATTTCCCTGCATGCTTCCGTCCGTACCGGTTCCATTTTTTCAGTACCCCGGAAACGGATATGGGATAAAATATATAGGTCCGAAACCATGCTCCCAGCGTGATATGCCATCTTTTCCAGAACTCTGACGCGCTTCTGGAACAAAACGGCTGCCTGAAGTTTTCCGGCAGACGGATACCGAACATCCATCCGTTTCCGATGATAATGTCCATAGTTCCGGAAAATTCCATATAAAGCTGAATCGTATAACCGATTGCAGCGGCAATCACGGCGGCTCCTCCGTACCCCTCATATCCGTCAAATACGGTTTTGACCAGAAGATACATCCGATCGGCAACCACCATCTTTTTGAACAGCCCCCAAAGAATCCGGATACAGCCTGCCCTCAGGTTCTCCTCTTTAACCGGAAGCCCCTCCCAAAGGCTGTCCGCCGTGTCGGAATAGCTGCAGATAGGCCCCTCCATGATCTGCGGGAAAAATGCCAGAAACAGCGCCAGCTTTCCCGGATGCTTTTCCGGCTTCACCTTCCCCCAATAAATATCCACCATATAGCCCACGGCCTGAAGCGTATAGAAGGATATTCCTATGGGCAATGCCCACGTTATCACCGGGATTCTGTATGCCGTATCCGTTTTTTCCAGCAGCACGTTTATATTTTCCGCAGACCAGGGGCTGTATTTCAGAAAAAAAAGAACCCCAAGCAAAACCAAAATTCCGGCTGACAAAATAATTCTTTTCTTTTTTTTGCTCCTGTCCTGTCCATACAGCATACGGCCAATCCAATAGGTCCATGCAGTTGTGGCGACGAAAAGCAGAATCAACTGTCTGCTTATAAAGAAGAAAAACAGATAGCTGTATCCCAGCAATACCTTCCATCTCCATTTCTGCGGTGCCAGCTGATAGGTGCACAGCACAGCCGGCAGAAAAAGAAATAAATAGATTGATTTATGATATGCCATCACATAATCCTCCAGAATCTCCTGACCATATGCCGCTTTTTCAGGCGGCGGCTCGTATATATTAGTATATCGACAGCTTTATCATAATCTATTATCCCTTTTACGCCTTAATAAATTCTGAAAGATTTCCTCTTCTGAAAAATATATCCGCTCCTGGTTCATAACCATTCCTGACTGTATATAAAAGAAGCGCCGCATTAGGGCGCCTCTTTTTCCGTCTTATTTCTGATCTTCCACTTCAATCTTACGGATTTCCTTTGTACGGATTTCCTCGCAGATTGCATGGATAAAATCCTTCAAATCCTTCTGGCCCTCATCACCTAAGAAACGGCTTCTCACCGCCACTTTTCCTTCTGCCTCTTCCTTCTCGCCGACTACCAGCATATACGGAACCTTCGCAAGCCTTGCCTCACGGATCTTATAACCAATCTTCTCCGCCCTGGTGTCCACAGTGGACAGAATTCCGTTTGCCTTCAGTTCGCCGCTGACCTTCTCGGCATAATCCCGGTATTTGTCGGAAATCGGAAGCACACGCGCCTGCTCCGGACACAGCCAGGTGGGGAACATACCGGCATATTTCTCAATCAGCCAGGCCAGCGTTCTTTCATAGCATCCGATGGAAGTTCTGTGAATAATATACGGGCGGACTTTTTCGCCGTTCTGGTCGATGTAGTACATATCAAACTGCTCCGCCAGCAGGGCATCCCACTGAATCGTAATCATCGTATCCTCTTTGCCGTATACATTCTTTGTATTAATATCTACTTTCGGCCCGTAGAACGCGGCCTCTCCCACATCCTCCACAAACGGAATCTCAAGCTCGGTCAGAATCTCGCGGATATGCTGCTCCGTTTCATTCCATACCTCCGGCTCTCCAATATATTTTTCTCTGTTATTTGGGTCCCATTTGGACAGATGGTAGGTTACATCCTCCTCCACGCCGAGGGTTGTCAGACATTTCTTGGCCAAAGCCATACAGCCTTTAAATTCCTCCACCATCTGATCCGGACGGACAATCAGGTGTCCTTCGGAAATAGTGAACTGGCGCACACGGGTCAGACCATGCATCTCACCGGAATCCTCATTGCGGAACAGCGTGGAGGTTTCCCCATAGCGGAGCGGCAGATCCCGGTAGGACTTCTGGCTTGCCTTATATACATAATACTGGAACGGGCAGGTCATAGGACGGAGCGCGAACACTTCTTTATCCTTCTCCTCATCGCCCAGCACGAACATGCCTTCTTTATAATGATCCCAGTGTCCGGAAATTTTATACAGGTCGCTTTTAGCCATCAGAGGAGTTTTCGTGCGGATATACCCCCAGTTATTGTCCTCTTCATCCTCAATCCATCTCTGAAGAGTCTGGATTATCTTTGCTCCCTTCGGCATCAGAAGCGGCAGTCCCTGGCCGATCACATCAACGGTTGTAAACAGCTCCATTTCACGGCCCAGCTTGTTGTGATCACGCTTTTTGATGTCCTCCAGATGCTTAAGGTATACCTCCAGCTCCTCCTTGGAGGCAAACGCGCTTCCATAGATTCTCTGAAGCATTGCCTTGTTGGAATCCCCTCTCCAGTATGCGCCTGAGGAGGAAGTCAGCTTAAATGCTTTGATGCCCTTCGTACTCATCAGATGCGGTCCGGCGCAGAGATCGGTGAAATCTCCCTGGCTGTAAAAGGAAATCACCGCATCCTCCGGGAGATCCTGAATCAGCTCCACCTTATATACTTCTCCCTTTTCTTCCATAAACTTAATTGCCTCATTTCTCGGAAGAGTATATCTTTCCAGCTTTGCACCTTTTTTAATAATCCTTTTCATCTCTTTTTCAATCTTATCCAGATCCTCTCTGGAAAACGGCGCTGCTTCAAAATCATAATAATACCCTGTATCAATGGCCGGTCCGATTGCCAGCCTGGCTTCCGGAAACAGATTTTTTACTGCCTCTGCCAGCACATGAGAGCAGGTATGGCGTACTACGCGGAGCCCTGCCTCGTCCCTTGCAGTCAGGATATTCAGTGTGCAGTCTCTGTCAATGACGGTTCTTAAATCAACCACTTCCCCGTCTGCTTCCCCTGCGCACGCTGCCCGCGCAAGACCCTCGCTGATATCATATGCGATATCAATCACCGATTTGCTCTCTGCATATTCCTTTACAGAGCCGTCCTTTAGTGTGATTCTCATATTCTCTTTCCTCCTGTCTTCTATAAAAAATAAAATGTCCCTGAATAATCTTCCGATTATCCAGGGACGATAAACTCTCTGTGTCTGTTACCGCGGTTCCACCCTAATTGCATGTTCTGCCACTTATCAGACGATAACGGTGTCGGCCGGGCCGTATGAAAGCCGCTCCAGGGTGGTCTTCAGATGCTTCCCCATAAGATATTCGCACCGTACATATCTCTCTCTGAATGGTTCCTCATCCTACTCTTCCTGTCTTTGCATTCATCTTATTCAACTGCCACTCATTATAACATCTGACTGATTTCTGTCAAGCCTTATCCAAGAAGATTTTTCTCCCAATCCCTGCTCCTGAATGCTTTATTTTTTATTTTTTCCGCAGCACTGCTTATATTTCCTGCCGCTTCCGCACGGACACGGATCATTGCGTCCGACCTTCGGCCCCTTTACAACCGTACCGGACTTTTTCTGTTCCAGATAGAGCGCTTTTCTCGTCTCCTCATCGAAAATGCTTTCCCACTGAGGAAGCTCATACAGCCAGTCTGCCTTTGCGTCAACCATTTTTTTATACAGCTTTTCTTTGTCAAACTTCAG
>VSNE01000153.1 GCA_009774155.1 Lachnospiraceae bacterium | reverse complement strand
TATGGAAAGCAGTTCGGGCAGCAGGCAGGGCTTCTCCCGGTGGAGAACCGTCAGATGAGACGGATGAAGAAAAAAGGATAAAAATTCAGAAAGGAGACGGGCTTCCCGGGAAGATGCGCATCGGCTCCTTAAAAAATGAAAGGTCAGTTAAGTTTATTTGAACCGGATTTTATCAAAGATGCAGACTGCACAAAGGATACTCCGGTGATTTATGGGAAACCGGATGTTCCGGTATATGGTTCCGGATTAAGGATAAAACCGCGGATTGCGGGGCGGACGGAGTCTGAATACATGAAGAAAATATATCTTCCGGAATTGCTGCCTCTGGAAGAATATGATCTGGCAGCAGTGCTGCTTTCCGGAGGCAAGGACAGCATTGCATGTTATTACAAGCTGCTGGAATTGGGAATGCCGAAAGAAAAAATAGAGTTCTGGCACCATGACATAGACGGCGGGCATCCGACCAGGAGAATGGACTGGAGATGCACACAGAATTATGTGAAATCATTTTCGGAGGCGGAGGAAGTCCCCTTAAGGCTTTCCTGGAGGGTAAACGGATTTTTCGGGGAGCTGTACCGCATTGGGGCCAGCGAGCCGGTAGAATGGATGGAACCCGGCACGGGGGAAATCCGGCAGTGCAGGCTGTCACAGAACTACCGGAAATGCCAGGAAATCAAGCGGAAGGCAGCGGAGGATATGGAGGAGCGCTTAAAGGAGTTTGGATACCGGATGAAGTTTCCGATGAAAACAGGGGATTTAAGCCGCCGCTGGTGCAGCGCTTACCTGAAAATCATGGTTGCGGATACCGTCATGGCCAATATTGACCAGTTGGGGGAGCTGGAACGCCTGGGCGGAAAACGGCATAAATTTCCTGCAAAGGGCAGCACCCATCAGGGACGGTGGTGCAGCGGGAATCTGAAGGCGGCGGTCCAGGACAGTGTTACTTCAAATCTGGAACGGACAAAAAGCAATGTAAAAGTGCTTGTAGTCTCCGGGGAACGCCGCGGGGAATCAAAAGGGAGGAGCAGATACAATGAAATGGAAATCCACCGGACGAATGCAGAGAAGAAATCCCGCAGAATTGTCCATCAGTGGAGGCCTGTGATTGATTATTCTGAGAAAGATGTCTGGGAAGTCTTAAAACGGCATAAGGTCAATCCGCATCCATGTTACCGTGCAGGATGGAACCGCTGCTCCTGCGCTATGTGCATCTTCTCCACGCCGAAGCTGTTTGCCGGAATCAGGGAGCTGTATCCGGAAGAGTTTGAACTGCTTAAGCAGGATGAAAGAATCCTTGGTTTTACGCTGGACAATAAATGTGATCTGGATACTTTTGTAGGGGATGCGCTGTCCTGCGTATACCACGGAGACAAAGAAGCCATCCGAAGCCTTGTGACCGGAGAATTCACAGTGGATGATATCTATGTGGAAGATACCTGGAAGTATCCTGCCGGGGCGTTCCACGGGGCAGAGGGAGGGCCATGCTGAAAGGAAAGGGCTATGAAAGAGATACCGGGACAAATCACGCTGGATGATTTTCTGGCACAGGAAAAACAGATATTTCCTAATTGTACTAATTGTATCTGCTTCAGTTGTCTGTATCGGGAGGACAGATGTCCCTATGGGAGATGCTATGACGACCTCCGGGCAAAGGAGAACCCCTATAATGAAGCGCATCCGGGGGAAACTCCGCGGAAAAGCTGGTCAAACTGGGATAAGCCTGGGGAACAGGCGCATTGGTGCAGGGGCGGGATAGCATACCCTGTGCGCTGGTGCGAAAAATTTGTAAAGTATATGGGTTCCAGGGTTGAGGAATGTGTGGGCTGTAATATTGTGATATTCCAGGACGGATATATCAGCTGCCAGACGAAAGAACTGATAGGCTGTGAAGCATGTATTGAGCGGGCGGGCGGCATGGAACCCGGGGATGGATTTTCCTGTCCGCACATGACAGATACCGGATGCGGGCAAATGATTACCGCAAAAAACCGGATTCTGGAGGCTGTTGCGGAAGGAGAAGATATAGAGCTGTGCAAAGAGCAGTGCTGCATTGGCTGCGTAAAAAACTGCAGGTACCGATGCAGGCAGGGGATATAAGAGAACAGGATAAAAGAAAGAGGTAATGGAATATGGCAGCAGGAAGATGTAAGGCAGCATATTATACAGACGAATGGCATGGATATGGTTGTGAAATAACAGAAGGAGCCTGTATGTTTCTCTTCCCGGACAGCAAAGCCTGTGCGGAGAAATATGGGGAAGGGCCGGATATGGACAAAGAAGAAACAGAGAGCCGGACAATACAGATGATAGATTACATAGAAGGCCCTGTACCCAAAGACCTTTGTACGGTTGACCGGGAAGGCGGAGCGGATGATTTTATGGGCTGTGGACATTGTTTCGATGGCGGCGGGGAAGATGGTGCAGACTGCGGAAATTGTATAGTAAACAGAATATTTAAAGAATATGCAAGGCTTACGGGGCAGGCAGAATGAAAGGATTTTGATAATACTATATGAGGCCGCAGGATATATCAAGGAGGAAAAAATGATAAACGGAGAACTGATCGTGGACAATTTTGCCGGAGGAGGCGGAGCCAGCACCGGGATTGAGACAGCGACCGGATACAGTGTTGACATAGCAGTCAACCATGACCCGGAAGCGGTCCGGATGCATAAAGCGAACCATCCCGGGACAAGGCATTACTGTGAGTCTGTTTGGGCTGTAAATCCGGTGGAGGCCTGTGCCGGACGTCCGGTTGCGCTGGCCTGGTTTTCGCCGGACTGCAAGCATTTCAGCAAGGCCAAAGGCGGAAAACCGAAGGACAGGAATATCCGCGGCCTTGCATGGGTGGCTCTCAGATGGGCGGGGCTGGTGCGTCCGAGGGTCCTTATACTGGAGAATGTGGAGGAATTTAAAGACTGGGGGCCGCTGAACCGCAGACACCGGCCAGTTAAAAAGAAAAAGGGGGAAACCTTCCGGAAGTTTGTCGGGCAGCTTCAGGCTCTCGGCTATGAAGTTCAAAGCCGGGAACTGACGGCGGCAGATTACGGTGCGCCGACGATGAGGAAACGCCTGTTTCTGATTGCCAGAAGCGACGGGAAGCCGATTGTATGGCCGGCGCCGGAATACGCGCCCCGTGACAGTGAAGCGGTGAAATCCGGGCTTTTGAAGCCATACAAAGGAGCATATACCCAGATAGACTTCTCCCGGCCATGCCCCAGTATTTTTGATACAAAGCAGGAAATATGGGAGAAGTACGGAATCCGGGCGCAGCGTCCGCTTGCGGAAAAGACGATGCGCAGGATCGCCAGAGGGCTGCAGAAATTTGTTTTGGAGAACCCGGAGCCGTTTCTGATTCAGATTGATCATGACGGCGGGGACGAAAGGCGTCTGAAAAATCTGGATTATCCGCTGCCAACCATGACTGGAAAGAACGGTTTTGGAATCGTGCAGCCATATATTATGTGCAACAATGAAAACAATATAGGAAGAGATATCAGAGACGGCCTCCCTGTCATTACTACCGGAAACCGGAATTTTCTGATAGCTCCGGCTCTGATACAGTACCATTCAGAGACAACGGACAAAGGAGTGAGAGGACAGCAGGCGGCAGCTCCGATTATGACAGTGGATGCTTCCAACAGATATGCCCTGGTCAGCGCCTTTATTCAAAAATATTTTGACGGCGGTTATAAAGGAGCCGGGGCGGATATAAAAAATCCTCTTCCGACAATAACGACGCGGCCTCATAACAGTATATGCGCCGTGCATCTGATACAGATGAATAACCATTGTGACGGAAGGAATATGACAGAGCCAATCCCGACGATAACGGCAGGGGATGGTCATTTCGGTGAAGTACGGGCCTTCCTGATGAAATATTATGGACAGGGGATTGGCCAGAACATAAAAGGTCCTCTGGGTACGGTAACGGCAAATGACAGGTTTGGTCTGGTTACAGTTAAAGGGATTGATTACGCCATTGTGGATATTGGCCTGCGGATGCTGGAGCCGCGGGAACTGTATGGATGCCAGGGCTTTCCGGAAGATTACATCATAGACCGGGACGATACCGGAAAATCATACAGCCGCGCAGAGCAGGTAAAACGGTGCGGGAATGCGGTATGCCCTCCGGTCGCGGCGGCGCTGGTAAGAGCGAACCTGCCGGAGCTGTGCGTGGCGGAGCGGATGCCGAATATGCGGATTGATGCCAGCCGGGAACAGTTGTCGTTTGTAATATAGCCGGGAAAGGTGATGGCATGAGAGAAATTTTATTCAGAGGGAAACGGATTGATAACGGTGAATGGTTGGAAGGAGATTTGATTCATGCACCGGACGGCAGAGCAGCAATCAGTACAGATGATGATTTGCTGGAGGTGCAGCATGAAACCGTCTGCCAGTACACCGGCCTGACTGACAAGGGCAGCAGGAAGATTTGGGAAAATGATATCATCCGGTACAATAAAAAACTGTTTAGAGCTGCCTGGGAAGCGGACTGCACACATTTTGCGGCTTATCCGCTGGACAAAGAGATCAGGTATGCTCCATGCTTGAATATCGGAACCATGAAATCAGTAGAGGTCGTAGGAAACATTTTTGACAATCCGGACAGTCCACAGGCCATAATTACAAAAAACTGATTACATATATTCTGGATACTGAAAATGGAGCAGAAAAGGTTGTTATAGCAAAGAATCCAGAGAGTGGGAGAGATACACAGATGCGCTCCCACAGGAAGCGTGGGTCATGTAGTCAGAATTTAAGGATATATATATGGAACCAAGAGAAGCTATAGGCATCATAAAACGGATGTATAAAGGAACACCTACAACAGATCAGATTTTGGCGCTGGAAATGGCATATGAAGCACTTGAAAAGCAAGAACCTATGCCAAGAATAATAATTGAGGGACGCTATTTCTGTCCAAGATGCAAAAATTTGATGAAGTATCCGGGCTATTGCGGCTGCGGACAAAGAGTTTATTGAGACAACTAAAATCAGGATTTAGTGGAGGTGGAATATGCCTGAAAAGTGGTTGAAATGGGAAAATGGAAAAGAGTGGGGGACGATATATTGTCCGATGCTTGGGCGGGATGTTATGACATACTGGCCCGGAGGTCCCGCTTTTGATACTTATACAGCTCCATTTGTTGATAAAGAAGGTGATATTTGTTATTACAAATACGATCATGATTATGGTGGATGGGATGAAGACATTTTGTTCTGCCTGGGTGAGTACAAAGAAAATGTTATTTGCCGTTTTGCAGATGCAGATTTGAACTAACCTGAAATTTAGCAGGCACGATCATGGGAATCATTTTTGAAATCAACAGGGAGGTGGAGCAGATGCGCACGCGGGTGATTAAAGAGGAATCTGTCAGGCGGTGGAATGAGAGAGTGAGGTGGATATATTGATGAAAAGCTGTAATGATTGCACAAGGAAAGGCTGCAAATATGGAGCCTGCAGGGATATGGATAGATTCGAGCCAAAAGCCATTCCATATGAATACGTTGGAACCTGTCCCAAATGCGGGACATATAACGAAGTGTGGAAAAAAGCGTGAAAAGACGGTTAAGTGCGACGTTGTGTATTGTTGGCATTGTGGGTGCAAAGTACAGTTAAAATAACAATCGGGTGATTAAATAGGGCTGATTACATGGATAAAGGCGGTGTGGAACAAATTGTTTAAAAAGGAAATCAAGAAGCGGTTTGGCGCCGATATTCTTCTGTCGGACACGATGGAGGCATGGACAGGAGGCTGTAAAAAAGCAAGCACATGTATGTGTGCAAGAAATACATCAAGAATCAGGAGGCAGAAGGATGAAGAATTTAGCTGATGACATGTCACTGGAAAGAAAGGCGATGCAGGAGATAAGAGAGAAAGGAAAATACCTCGTTGTATGCCTGTGTGAAAATAATGGGGAAACACAGATCAGCAGTGATGTTTGTAAATTTTCTAACATTCCCCCGACAATAGAAGATGTAAACCGGATGTTGGAGGAACTTAAAAAAGTAAAAAATGCAAAAAATGTTGTGATATTGAACTGGCTTCTTCTCTCGGATGAAAATGAAACATGCTGCCCCCGCGGGAAATATTTGCAGAAGCAGGCGGCCTACATGGAGTCGAGCTGTATCCATACAGGAATACAGAAGGAATAATTACTGGCAGCAGGCCGTATAAGGAGGAGTGGAGTCTATGCAGATTAAGATTACAAAAAAGCTTCTGAACAAGTACCGGAAATACAAACAGGAGATACCTCTCCTCAAAGAAGAGTTGGAGGAGATGCAGACAACAGATGCAGGGCTTGGGAACAGCACAATTTTAAATTATCAGATCTGGCCTCCTCATGCGGAAGGAGTAGTAGGATTCGATTGGGAATTATATAAGCATCGTCAGAGAGTGCTGGAGCAGAGGGAAGCGCAGGTGGCAGCAGTAGAGAAGTGGATTGGGAAGATTCAGGACGGCCAGACGCGCTGTGTCTTCCGGATGCGGTACATAGAAGGCCTGGGCTGGGTGAAGATTGCAGAGAAAACAGGGTATGGAGGAAATGTAGACTATCCGCGACTATATATTAG
>VSNE01000152.1 GCA_009774155.1 Lachnospiraceae bacterium | reverse complement strand
CCTGTTGCCAGCACAGCCACCTCAAACTGTCATGCCGCCTTGTCAAAGGACAGGCGGGAAAGCATCAAAAGCCCGATACTTAAAAGCAGTATAAGATTATGGCTCAAAAGCCGGTCTGATTTTGGATAAATCAGGTGATGCAGTATGAGAAATATCAGAAATAAGATCATCTGGGCCCCGTAAAAGTACACAATCTTCTCATTCTTTGTATTCAGATACAGAATCAGATTGCCCATAAAATGCAGAAAGAAAAACAAAATATTCTGCTGCCAAAGGGAAGCCTTCTTTTCATCCTCCGGCTTCTGCACAAGCTGGAATCCCACCAGCGTGTATAATGCCAGAAATAAAATCATGGCATATTTGGATAATTCGGTAATCAGATTTACCATATTTATTCGACACCCCGTTTAAAATGTCCTCTTGTAAAGTCTGCCGGGGGCCTGCCGCCCTTCATCCAGCTATCCAGCACTGCGAGAGTCTCCTGCCGCTTCTCGGTGGTGAACATGATCCGGTATGCGCCGGCGCGCAAAGCCTCAAGCTCCTCTGGCTGATCCAGAAGCCAAAGGGGCTGGCTGTTAAAAATGACGTTGTAGCAGTCTCTGCAATAGTTTTTCACCGGGAACAGCTTCTCATACCGATCCTTTAACATCCGCCGGCCGGGCTTTTTCCTGCACTGGTTCAGGGTTTTGTGAAGACATCCCGCGGTTATCATCATCGGATATCTTCCATAAATAATTTGAATGCTGTCCCCTGCAGAGACTTCTTTCAGCTCCCTGCTGTTCAGCTCTAAAGGATTGGTCTGCATAAAGCTCCCTTTTTTTCTCCAGAATTCCCGGCTTTTTTGATTGAACAAATACATATTATGATCCGGAATCCACGCCTTATTCCAGCGGATTTCCTGAAGAAATTCATACTCCTCCAGGTTTTTAAGCACATATCCGTCTGCCGGAAGGGATGTCCAGTTATCCGTATACTTCCTGTAGCGCTCAGCCGTTTTTGCGCGGAAAACGGCCGGAAGCATTACATAAGCCTCCAGTCCCTTTTCATGAAGCTGATTCACTGCCTCCAAAAGCTGTTCCTCCAGACTTTCCGCATCCACATAAACCGCCCGAAGAGGCGCTTCTGTTCTCTGCTTCAGACGCTCCGCACTGTCCAGCACTGCGTGAAGCTGTTCCGAGGTTTCCACCGAAATATGAAGCCCGGCCGCCTGGGTAAAGGATCGGCAGGGCTGTCCCTCCGGGGACGCAGCCCCTTTAGGCTGCAGCCTCTTTTCAGCCGTCCTGAAAAAGGACCCGGCAATTGCCGTCCGAAGCTGCTCCAATGCTTCTCTTCTGAAGCTGTTCAGCTCCTGTACCGGAACAAACAAAGGCCCTTCGGTCTGAATCTGCAAATCCTTCCATACAAACGGAGTATTCCCGGTTTTGCATAGCTGCTTTTTCAACTGCTCCGGCTCCATTGGAGCGCTCCGGGGAAGCTGGGGACACCCGCCGTATACTGTCAGGCGGCAGGACGGACTTGCAAGCTCCAGCCTCATAGGCTGTCCGGCTCCGGCATACAGGCAGCCGGTTACAGGTATCTTCTTTTCAATATCCACATACTGTTCTTTCAGGGAGGAAATCAACGCCTCGTATGCTTTTTTTTCCTTATCCGACAGCTTTCGATTATTAAGCGCCATCATATTTCTTCCGTTATGCTGTTCATAGTATCCCCGGGAGAAGCCATCCCGGTTAAAAAGAAGAAACAGCTCTTTTTTATCCTCCTCAGATACACAGTACCCTTTTGCTCCGTGCTCCAGATACCAATCCGCATATTTCCGGTAAATACGCACTACTCCGGCTGTATATTCCGGACGCTTCATCCGTCCTTCGATCTTCAGGGAGTACACGCCTGCCTCGGCAATCTGCGGAAGCAGCTCCACCGCGCACATATCCTTCGGACTTAACAGTGCATTTTCTCCTTTTCCGGAAATTACTTTCCCGTCCGCAAGTACATCATATGACAGACGGCAGGGCTGGGCGCACCGTCCCCGGTTTCCGCTCCTTCCTCCCAGAATACTGCTGAATAGACATTGTCCGGAATAACAGTAGCAAAGCGCCCCATGTACAAAGCACTCTATTTCCATTCCTGTTTCCCGGTGAATTTTTTCTATTTCTGTCAGGGACAATTCTCTTGCCAGCACCACTCTTTGTACACCGGCCTCTTTCAAAAGCTTTACCCCTCCGGACCCGCACACCGTCATCTGCGTGCTGGCATGAACCGGGAGCTTCGGGAACCACTCCTGTACCGCGCTCATAACCCCTATATCCTGAACGATAACCGCATCCAGCCCATGTTCATAGCATGGCTGCAGATATCCGTATAATTGCTGTGTAAGCTCCCGATCCTTCAGAAGAGTGTTCACAGTCAGATAAAGCTTTACTCCATACAGATGCGCATAGTCGATTGCATCCAGAAGCAGACTGCCTTTTGGATTATCCGCATAGGCGCGGGCGCCAAAAAGGCTTCCTCCCATATAGACAGCGTCCGCGCCCGCATGAATGGCTGCCTTCAGGCTTTCAAAGGAACCGGCAGGAGCCAATATCTCCAGTTTTTTTCTATCCATCGTTTTCACCCCACTGCCTGTAAATACAAGACAGGCCAGCTCTTTTTTTGAGACTGGCCTGCTATCTTCCGTATGATCTATTTCTACAGCTTCTGTTCCGGTCTTACAATTCTCCGGTTCAATGCGGACTGTGCCAGACGGCTCTTTTGCTTCTGCTCCTGATGAAGTCTGTTTTCCAGCTCCCGTATTTGCTCCTGAAGCTTCTCCAGTTCCATCTTTGCATCAATCAGATCATGCTTAAGACCGTAGATTTCCTTATCTTTACGTTCTGTCTCCTGCTCCAGCAGTTCCTTTGCATCGCTCGTCTTAAAATATGCGTCGGCGAGGTTCATATTTTTCAGAAGCTGCTTCTCATCTATAGAAAGTCTTTGGTAGTTTTCCATTTGGGAGATTTCCTCTTCCATCTCATTGAGATAGGAAGCCACCTTATGTAAATATGCAGTACTCTCGTAGCCGCTGATTGTATATATCTTTCCATTAATCAGCACTTCCGCTGAATTTTTTTTCTCCATAGAATCCTTTCTGCTCAGGGGCTGTCCCCTATGGAATCCGTCAAAAAATTGTCTGCTTATGACAAGCACGCCGCATATCCTTTTTTACCGTCTTCCGCATTGCTCATTGCTTTCGTAAATATTATATAACGGCTCACTCCGGAAAAGCAATCCCTAAATGTCCGTATGCCTGCTTCGTTGCCGTTCTGCCCCGGGAGGTACGGTTTAAAAACCCGTTTTGAATCAAATATGGTTCGTAGACCTCCTCCAGAGTACCGGAATCCTCTCCCAGCGCGGCGGCCAGAGTATCCAGTCCCACCGGACCTCCTGCAAACTTTTCAATAATCGTCCGAAGAATCAAACGATCTGACTGATCCAGCCCGTAGCGGTCCACCTCCAGAAGATCCAGCGCAAAGGCCGCCACCTCTTCGGTAATCCTGCCGTCGTATTTTACCTGGGCAAAGTCCCGGACACGCTTCAGCAGGCGGTTCGCCAGACGGGGGGTTCCCCGGGAGCGTCTTGCCAGCTCTTTGGCTCCGTTCCCGTCAATCTCCACCTTCAGAACTTCGGCGGAACGGCGGACAATCGTCGTCAGCTCCGGCACCGTATAATATTCCAGATGATGAACGACTCCGAAACGATCCCTGAGAGGAGCCGTTAAAAGTCCGGCCCGGGTAGTCGCCCCTACCAGCGTGAATTTGGGCAGATCCAGCCGGATGCTTCTGGCGGAGGCCCCCTTGCCAATCATAATATCAATGGCATAGTCCTCCATTGCCGGATACAGTACCTCCTCCACCTGGCGGTTCAGCCGGTGAATCTCATCCAGGAAAAGCACGTCGCCCTCCTGCAGATTATTCAGAATCGCTGCCATCTCTCCCGGCTTCTCAATCGCCGGCCCGCTCGTTACCTTCATGTGGGTTCCCATCTCATTGGCAATGATCCCTGCCAGAGTCGTCTTGCCCAGACCGGGAGGTCCGTAGAACAGCACATGATCCAGCGCCTCCCCGCGTGATTTTGCCGCCTCAATATATATCTTCAGATTTGCTTTTGCCTTTTCCTGGCCAATATATTCGGCCAGGCTCTGCGGTCTTAGGCTCCCCTCTATCCGGATGTCCTCCTCTGCCGCATCTGTCGCAATGATTCGCCGGTTATTCATACGTAAACCTCTGTTCTGTCTTTATCCATATCCATATCTGTCAGAAGGTCATCCTCTTCAGCGCTTCCTTCAAAATATCTTCTGTGTTCATATTTTCCGCAGGCTTTACGGAACGTACTGCCTTCAGAGCCTCCGTACTCCCGTAGCCAAGCGCTACCAATGCCTGCACTGCATCCTGTATTATATCGTCTCCGGCTGCAGCGGATATTTCAGGAGCATTCTCGGCGGCTGCCAGCTTTTTCTCGAATGCTTCTTCCAGATCCAGCTTGTCCTTCAGCTCGAGAATAATCTTCTGCGCCGTTTTTGCTCCGATACCCGGAGTCTTTGATATCCGTTTTGCATCGTCTGCAAGAACCGCAAATCTTAAATCGTCAGCGCCCAGCGCAGACAGAATAGAAAGTCCTGCCCTGGGGCCGACTCCATTTACGCTAATCAGCATCCGAAATATCTGCAGGTCATCCCTGGTCAGAAATCCGAACAGCGTCACGGTATCCTCCCTCACCTGCATATGGGTATATAATTTCAGGCTTTGTCCGATTCCTTCCAGCATTGACAAAAGCTGTCCGGGAACCAGCGCTTCATACCCGACTCCATTTACATCCAGGATAATGCTTCCTTCCGTCATATCCGCGACTTCGCCCTTTAAAAATGCAATCATAGATTTTTATATCCTTTATCTGTCCTTTGTATTCTGTATTCCTTCAGAATCATACCACGGCTCTTTCAAAACTACAACCATATGTTCAGAAACTATTTTTCAAATACCTCTACCGTTACTTTATTCGGCATACAGACAATCATCTCATGCGCCCTGCTGACAGGCACCATATGTACACAAAGCTTATCCGGGCAGTCCGCATAAACCATAGCTGCTTTTCCGGCCTTGATTTCCAGACGGTTCGTTCCGTTAATATCAATCGTCTGGTTTTCGTCTAACTCATATCTTCCATACTCTTTTCCGTCTACTGTCACCAGAACGTAATGCCCTTTTGACTGATTCCAGTACATCAAAAGCCCCAATATGCAGGCAGCCGCAACAATGCCCGACACCAGTATCCAGTCATTTTTTTTCATAATTTTCTATCGCTCCCAATGTAGTCCTGCCTATCATACCATGTATTTTCAATTACTGCAAACAGATTACTTGACTGATTTTCGACATTCACATACAATAAACGTATGAAAAGAACAAAATACATCTTTATTCTTCTGTTTCTGAGCGTCTTTTTTGCCGGATGCAGTCGAAAAAAACAGGAGTATATCTCAATTACAGATTTTAAACTGAATACGGTTGTCTATGTGGCGCTTTATGAACCTCAGAAGGAATACCTGCTGGATGAATGCATGAAGCTCTGTGACAGGTATGAACGTATCTTCAGCCGTACACTTCCGGAGAGCGAGCTTTACCGGTTGAACGAAACAAAGGAGATGGACGTAAGCGATGAACTGCTGGAGCTGATTCAGATGGGGATTGATTACGGAGAAAAGACGGACGGGATTTTTGATATCACCATTGCCCCGCTGGCAGCCCTCTGGAATTTTACCGGAGACGAGCACCAGGTGCCTGCACAGGAGGCGCTTGACAAAGCGCTGCAGACTGTGGACTATCAAAACGTTGTTGTTGACGGCAGCCATGTCACCTTGAAGAATCACGCTTCCATTGATCTGGGTGCCCTTGCAAAAGGATATATCGCAGATCGAATGAAGGAATATCTGATATCCGAGGGCGTGGAGTCCGCTATTATTAATCTGGGGGGAAATGTACTCTGTATCGGACGGAAGCCGGACGGCGCCGCCTTCCAGGTTGCCATCCAAAGACCTTTCTCCGATCGCAGCGATGTGCTGGAAACTACGGAAGTCATTGATCAGACCGTCGTGTCCTCCGGCATCTATGAACGGGGATTCGAGGCAGACGGCATCTGGTATCACCATATTCTGAACCCTTTTACCGGACAGCCAAACACCACCGACCTGACCGGCGTAACCATTCAGTGCGACCGGTCTGTGGACGGTGATGCCCTCAGCACTATCAGCATGTCTCTTGGAAGCGGGAGGGCGGAAAAATTTTTAAGCCGGTATCCCGGGGTACAGGCGTGGCTTGTGCAGAAAAACGGGGAAGTTATAAAACTTAACTAGCTGTAAGTATCCGTCATTTTTTCCGCGGGCCCGGCTTACGCATGGAGAGGCTGACCGCGATCCCCGGAGAGATTTCTGAGCTGCTCAACCTCCTCAAGAAGTCTGGAGCCGCCCTGCCTGGACTCGTCTGCAAGCTGGGAATTCTGCTGGATTACCTGTTCCATGCGGCTGCTGGAATCACGGATCGCCGAAACGTATCGTTTTGCAGAGCTGCGGCTTCAACAATCGTGTTGGTCAAAGATTTA
>VSNE01000151.1 GCA_009774155.1 Lachnospiraceae bacterium | reverse complement strand
GCCCTAACAGCATCTTCGGAGCATAGTTCTGCTCTTTAAAGGTTTTTAAATATAAAATCGCATCAGAGGAATAGGAAGCCATAAAAATAACATCAGGATTCGCTGTCTTAATTCTCAAAACCTCGGAGGATACATTGGTTGCGGAAGAAGAATAGGAAATATCCTCTACCACTTCAAAACCATACTGTTCTGCATAGGTCTGCTCCGCAATTCTGATATTTGCACCGAACTCGGTATCCTCGGATACAAGCGCAACCGTCTTAAGATCGGTGCCTTTCGTCTCATTCAGCTCTTTAAGAAACTTGAATGCATCCTCAATATAAGTATTGTCGTTGGGGCCTGTGCGGAAATACCACTCCAGCGGATTCTCTCCGTCAGTCAGAGTCGGAGAGGAAGCTGCCGTCAGAAGCGGAATGCCGTAGGTTTCCGTTGTAACCGCAACTGCCTTCGTAACAGCACTGGTAAACTGGCCGGTCAAAGCCACAATATTTTCTTCCGTAATCAGACGCTTTGCCTCGGAGGTAGCGGTCGTCGGGTCCTGCTTGGAATCTGCAAATACAAGCTCAAGCTTTGCCCCGTTCAGATTCGGAAGGCCGGCCTGCTCTGCCAAAGCCATCGTAATCTCCGGATGCTCTCCGTTGATGACGTCACATATCATCTGTCCTGCTGCCTTTACCTGAAGTCCGTAGGTGGCATTTGCGCCGGACATAGGGGTCAGGAAACCAATCCTGACAGTATCGTTGGACGCTTCCGGCGACGGCGCCTCTTCGGCTTTGCCGGCCTCTTCTGTGTTGTCATCCGCGGTTTCTTCCGCTGCATCATTCGCCGGAGCCTGACTGCTCCCGGCGCTGTTTCCGCATGCAGCCAGGCTAAATCCCATTACTGCTGCCAAGGTTACTGCTAAAAATTTTCTGTGCATGTTTCATTTCCTTTCTTTCCTTATTTTTTTTAACTTCTGCATCCTCCTGCCTCTCCGGAAAAGCGCCGGATGCTATATGAAGACGCCCGCCTCTTTAAAAATATAGTTCAGGCAAAGCGCTGCTTCCTTTACTGCTTCATTCAAATCCATTTTCTCATAGCGGTCTGTGGTTGGCGACATAGGCTCTACGATCACCGGCCCGTCATATCCTCTCTCATAAAATGCCCGTACAATTACCGTGGAATCAATAATTCCGTTTTCATTCGGCATCGCTCTTTCCCGAAAGATAAAGCCGGATTTAGAATCTCCTGTATAAACATCATCCAGATGCAGATTTACCACGCGGTCTATGTTGTTCAGGAACAGATAGAGATCATTGCTGCCGCCGCCGGATGTATACCAGTGGATACAGTCAAACACAAAGCCGATCTCATGGCTTACACTGTCTGCCAGCGCCATGGCGCCCGCAAGATTGCAGACAAACGGATATTTGAATTCGTGGTTGATCGTCCGAAGCCCCTGATATTCCAGGCCGTACCGGAAGCCATTCTCCTTCATAATGCGGAAGATTTTCTCCAGACGGTTATGATACCATTCAAAATTCTCTTCATAATCCTTTTCGTCGGAACCTGGCCAAAGATGATTGTAGGCCCTGTCACAGCCTGCCGCCCTTGCGCGCTCCAGCCATCTTGCCCACTGGTCAAGCGCCCCTGCAAACTCCCCGTCGCTTACTTTGAACATATCGCAGGGCGCCATCATAAGCCCCCACCGCATTCCCATATCCTCCAGCCTCTTTCCCTGTTCCTTCGCATTCTCCACGCTGCCGAATGCATGGGCAGGAACTTCGATTCCTTTAAAACCATTTTTACAGGCAGCCTTTAATACTTCTTCAAAGGAATATTGATTCAGGCCCATTGTTCTCGGATTCAGATTTGCGTACATTATACTCACTCCCTTTTACAGATCCAGCGGTCTCTCCAGCAGGCGGATAATCTCGGTTTCCGGAATATCCACGGCTCCGCCTAACATCTGTGCATAGATTAACTCTTTGCCCAGCTTTTCCGCAGACACGATTCTCTGGCATGCCAGCGCAAGATTGGATGCCAGGCTGAGTACGCCGTGGTTTGCCATCAGAACCAGATTCCTGTGGAGCAGATAGGGCCTTGCCTTCTCAATAATTTCGTCGGAACCCGGCATTCCGTATGGTACGCACGGAATGTCATGATAGTGGAATAAAAGCTCCGGATGGCATTTTACCTCAATGCTTTTATTGGCAATCGCATAGCTCGTAAGAATCGGCGCATGACAGTGGATTGCCGCATTTACGCCTTCCTTGATGGTGTATGCGCCTTTGTGCATCTTTGTCTCGGAAGAAGGGCGGCCTCCCCAGATCTGTTCGTCCTTTGCCAGATCAATAACGCAGATATTGTCATAATTCAAAGCCTTCTTGCTCGTTCTCCCCGGCGTAACATACATAAGATCCCCGTCTTTAATTGAAAGATTTCCTTCAAAGGTATTGACAAGCTCCATGTCCTGCATCTCGGAGCCGACTCTCATAATCTCGTCCATAACCTCTGTCTTGATTCTGCTGTCCATTACTGAACCTCCTTAAATAATCCTTTTTGTTTCATATATTGCAAACGCTCTTCCCAGTAAGGAGAAGGGTTGCTTTTATAAATCACTGGTCCGCAGGAGTAAAATGCGATCCTGCCAAGCTCTTCCTGAGAATCTGCTTCTCCTGCCGCATAAAGCTGCAGTAAAAGGTTCCCGCAGGCAGACGCCCACGGACTCTGCGCCGCCACCGGAATGCCGGAAGCATCTGCGAACATCTGAAGAAGCAGCTTATTGCGGACCCCTCCGTTCATGGCCTCCAGCCTTTTATATGTAATGCCTGTAAGCCTGCTTATGCGTTCGATGCTCCAGCGGATATACAGCGCATAGCTTTCAAACAGACACCGGGCCGTCTGCTGCATACCCTCTACCGGTCTTTGCCCTGTCTCGCTGCAGTAATCATAAATTGTCTGTATAATGTCCGTCTCCGACACCCGGAACCGGTCATCGCTGATATCGAGGAACGTATAGTTATCCTCTGCCTTTTTCACCGCATCACATACCATGCCGTAGTCGAGCTTTGGGCAGGAAAGCTTCCATCTTTCCATGCAGCGCTCCAGAATCCAGAACCCTGGCACGTCTTTGCACAAGGAATAGGTTCCGAATGCTCCCCGCATATTTTTAAAACGTTCCCGAAAGCTGTCCTTATTCACCACCGGCTTTCTGACCCGCGCCCCAAAGACAAAGGAGGTTCCCATACTGACAAATACTTTAGATTCATCCAGCTCCGGTATTGCCAACAGCGCGGACTCTGTATCATGCCCTGCAACCGTAATCACCGGAATTCCCTGAAACTCCCCGCCTTCTGCGAATTTCTCCCGGATCACCCCTCTTTTTACTCCAGGCTCTGACAGGGGGCCGAACAGCTTCTTCGGAATCCCAAGCCCTTCAAAAGCCTGAAAGTTCCAGTCCGCTCCGGTCTTTTCCAGAAGATAAAGCACCGAAGCGATGGTCCGCTCCGAACCTTCCTCTCCCGTAATCAGATACTCCAGCAAATTCGGAAGGGGAAGGAGCCTTGTCCCCTTTTTTATATTCGCAGACTGTTCCAGAACATCCTGATAAAGATGAAACAGCCCTCTGGTTTTAATAGGATAATTTCCCGTCTGCTCATATAGCTGCCAGTCTGTGAAATACTCATGCACGCGCGGCATGACGGAATCAATCCTCCGGTCTCTGTAATGATGCGGCTTCATCACCAGGCATCCGTTTTTATCCAGCATTCCGTAGCCGTTGCCGTAGGTATCGATTCCCAGTGAAATGCATCTGGCATTCTTCCCAAACCGCCTCAGTCCTTCCCGGACAGCCGACAGCATGCCTCCAATATCCGCATACTCGCATCCATTCTCCACAACAGGATCGTTCTTCACCGAATAAGTATCCTTTACCTCCAGCCGCGCGCCGTCAAAAGCCGCCGCAACTATTTTAATCCCGGTGGCCCCTATATCAGCAGCCACATAGACAGGTTCTTTCATATATCAGCCTCCAAGGTATGCTTTCTGTACATCTTCATTGCTCAAAAGCTCCTGCCCCTTGCCTTCAATGACAACCTCGCCGTTTTGTACGACAAAGGCATAGTCGCACATGGCAAGCGTATCATTTGCATTCTGCTCAACGATAATAACCGTGATGCCGGTAGCCGCAATCTCTTTTACAAAAACGAAGATTTCCTGCACCAGCTTCGGCATCAGGCCCAGAGACGGCTCGTCCAGAATCAGAAGCTTCGGATCGCACATCAGGCCGCGGGCAATTGCCACCATCTGCTGTTCTCCTCCGGAAAGTGTACCGGATATCTGGCTTTTTCTTTCCTCTACCCTCGGGAACAGTCCGTATACTTTCTTTAAGCGTTCCTGGATCTTCCCTTTATCCTTCTCCAGATATGCGCCCATCAAAAGATTGTCCTCTACCGTCATCCCGGCAAAAAGCATGCGCCCTTCCGGAACCATGGAGATTCCTTTCGCCACCAGCTTATGGGAAGGAAGTCCTGTAATATCCTCTCCCTGATAGACCACCCTGCCGCCGGCCGGCTTAATGACTCCGGTAATCGCGCGGAGAGTCGTGGATTTTCCCACTCCATTGGAGCCGAGAATCGCCAGAATCTCTCCTTCTTTTACATCAAAGCTGATACCGTGCAGGACGGACATTCCGTTATAGCCTGCCTCCAGATCCGTTACCTGCAGAATTTTCTCTTTCTTATTCTCCATCTGTTTTCGCTCCTCCTCCCAGGTATGCACTGATCACCTTCGGATTGGAAGTAACCTCATCCGGCGTGCCAATGGTCAGAAGTTTACCGGATACAAGCACGACTACCCGCCGGGATACGGCCATAACAACATCCATATTGTGCTCAATAGTCAGAATTGCAACACCTTTGGAGTTAATCTTCTGAATCAAATCAACCGCATCCTTTCTCTCTGTGGCAGTCAGGCCTGCCATCGTCTCATCCAAGAGCAGAAGCTCCGGATCTGTCGCCATCGCCCTGGCAATCTCCAGACGTTTTTTCTGCGGAACGTTCAGCTTGCCTGCCATCTCATGCTTCATGTCGGAGATGCCGCATAGCTGTAAAATGTCATCCACATGAGCCATGGCGGCCTCCATATCGTTTCTCTTACAGAGCGCCCCTACCAGGACATTCTCATATACCTTCAATTCATTCAGAGACTGCGGAATCTGAAAGGTTCTCCCAATACCGAGCCTGCAGATATCATAGGGTTTCATGGAAGTAATGTCCCGGCCCTTAAAAATTACATTTCCTTCCGTCAGAGCATGCGCGCCGCTGATAGAATTAAACATGGTCGTCTTGCCTGCGCCGTTAGGGCCTACCACGCCGACAATCTCTCCTTCCTCCACATCAAAGGTAACGTTCTCGTTCGCTACCAGGCCGCCGAAACGTTTTGTAGCATTTTTTATTTCAAGAATCTTGCCCATAATCAGCCTCCTACCATTTCACTGTTTTTCCCCGACTTTGCACGCTTTTCATTCCATCTCTGGAAAAGAGAAAGAATGCCGCCCGGAATAAAGAGAACGATCAATATTACCAGAACCCCGTAGAGAATCAGATCCAGACCGCCGTACTGCCCAAAATATACGCGGGTATACTCAGATATGGTTGTCAGTACGATTGCCCCGAGAATCGGGCCTTCAACGGTTCCGACGCCTCCCATGACCGCGGTAATCACTATCAACAATGAAATATTCAGCTTCATCATGGTGGACGGGTCAATATAAATAAGAAACTAAGCATACAGACTGCCGCCGATGCTTACGATGGCCGCGCTCATCATATAGGCCCGGTTCTTATATTTTGCCGCATTGACGCCCACGCTTTCCGCCGCCATCTCATTGCCTTTAATAGTCCTTAAATAATAGAAGAATTTGGACTTGTCGAGCGCCTTGATTACAATCAGAATCGCAACCGTGAATACAAGAAATACATAGTAGTAATTCAGCGGATTTTTAAACTGCATATATAACCATTCGTTCACATTTTTTGTATAAATGTAGACGCCGGTTGCGCCGCCGACCCATTTCCAGTTGATAAAAATGATACGCCCGCACTCCGCCAGCGCCATGGTGGAAATTGCAAACACATGTCCTTTCAGCCTCAGAAGCGGTTTTCCCATGATGAATGCCAATGCCACGGAGATTGCCGCGCCGATCCAGATAGATATCCAGGGAGACAGCTTCCAATACCGGCATGTAATCGCCACTGTATACGCCCCGATACCATAGAAAAGGCTGTGACCGTTGGATACCTGTCCGCAGTAGCCTCCGATTACATTCCAGCCCATACCGACGATTGCCCATACAAGAATCAGAGACAGAAGATTCCATACAAAGCGGATTCTTACAACCTGAGGGAATATAACTGCAATCAGCAGACAGACGATCAGTCCCATAAACCATTTTTTATTATCTGCCACGAATTTTTTCATCTTATTTACCTCCAAATAATCCCTTAGGCTTAAACTGAACAATCAGCAGGAAAGCCACACAGATACCTACGTATTTAAATGACGGGCTGAAGTAAACGCCGGTAAGGGAATCTGCAAGTCCCATAATCAGGGCTCCCACAAGCGGGCCGGGTCGGGGGCCGCGGGGGGCGGG
>VSNE01000150.1 GCA_009774155.1 Lachnospiraceae bacterium | reverse complement strand
GCCATTAAACGCCTCTAGGAGATATCTACATTATGAATACAGAATTAATTTTAAATTATCTTTCTTCTTTATGTGAAAATAACAACCGGGAATGGTATCATGCGCATAAAGCGGACTATCAGGCTGCCAATGCGGAATTTGAAACACTTTTACAAGAATTGATATGGAAGATCGGGGAAACGGACAAAAGCATCCTTTCCTGCGCGCCAAAGGAGCTGACCTTTAAGCTGGTAAGAGATACCCGCTTCAGCCATGATAAATCCCCCTATAACCCGGCATTCCGCGCCCATATTTCTGGCCATGGAAAGCTCCCGATCCCTGTAGGATACTACTTAATGATAAAGCCGGGCGGTCAGTCCTTCTTAGGCGGCGGGCTTTTCGCGGATATGTTTAAGGAGGCTACCGCGATGGTGCGCGATTACTTAACCGCATATCCGGAAGAATGGGAGCAGATCACCGAAGCAGCGGATTTCAAAAAGCTCTTCCGGGTACAGGGAACAGCGCTAAAAAGGGTTCCGGCCGGCTATGATAAGGAGCATCCCTGTGCGGAATATTTAAAATATAAAAGCTGGTATGTGGAATATCCTGTTAGTGATGATGTAGTGAGAAACGGGGACAGCCTTGTCACTTTAGCCGCAGAAATATTCAAAAAAATGAAGCCGTTTAACTCTTATCTGAACCGTGCGCTTGCGGATTTCCAGATGCCGACAAGATAAAAGCCTAAGCCATCGGGACTTGTTCCATCCTGCGCCGGTATATTGACTGCACAGGACATGGAAAAATAAAATAAGAGCCGGCGTTTTGAAGCGCCGACTCTTCATTCCAGGATCTGGAAGTGCTTTATTGGAGTAACAACAATCATTTCAAGGCTTGAATATTCCCGGCCTGAATCGCGGAAATATTTTCTTTAATTCTCTCGTCCGGCCATTCCCACCATCTGATTTCCAGCAGTGATGCAGCCGCTTCCTCAGAAAATCTTTTCCTGAGCGGTTTCGCCGGAACACCGCCGACAATCGTATACGGCGGAACATCCTTTGTTACCAGCGCGCGGGTTCCGATAATCGCGCCGTCGCCAATTGTAACCCCGGACATAATAACGGCCTCATATCCAATCCACACATCATTGCCTATCACAATATCGCCTTTGTTGTCCCATGCTTCTGTTACATTCGCCACAGCCAGATCCCACTCTTCAAAAAATATGGGAAATGGATAAGTGGATAATGATTTCAGCGTATGGTTCCCGCTTGTAAAAATAAATTTCGCACCGCACGCTATGGAACAGAATTTTCCAATTATCAGCTTGTCATCGTTGACAGGATAATGATACAGAACATTATTTTTCTGAAAATCTCCTGGATCATTCGCGAAATCATTATACATCGTATATTTCCCAACCATGATGCGGGGGTCTGTAACCACACTTTGCAAATAAACAGTTTGACGGTCCCCTGTACGTGGATATACTTTTTTCTCCGATATAGTCATTTTGAAACCTCCGTATTATTTTTCTTTTTATGCGACTATATCGGCTGCTGCAATACAGCGTTTCACCTTTACCACCCCTCTGATTTAATCTCCCCGGACAATTTATTATAACCTTTTTGGCCTTGCATGTCACTGCCTCTGTACAGCAAATCAATGTCTCTGTTGGATCTATACTATAAAAGTAGACACAATTCTACACCATCTGTTATAATAAACTACACACAAAAAAGGAGGTCTCTTATGGCTGCAAACAACCACACAAAATATGACGAAGATTTTAAAAAATCTCTCGTCTCTCTATACCAAAATGGTAAAACCCAGTCTCAGCTCTGCAAGGAATACGGCGTCTCTCAGTCTGCTCTCGGTAAATGGGTAAAGCAGTACTCCACCGTTGAAATGGATGACGGCGACGTCCTCACTGCTAAGCAGGTCAAAGAACTTCAAAAACGCAACGCCCAGCTCGAAGAGGAGAACCTCATATTAAAAAAAGCGATTGCCATATTCACGCCACGCTCAAACAACGATTAGATACTGTCCACAAACTTCGCTTCCAGCATGACATCCGTACGCTCTGCCGTGTTTTAAATGTCAACCGGAGTACTTATTACAAGCATTTCCGCAAAGAGCCGGCTCCCCGTGTTTCCGAAAATCAGCGCATTAAAAGCATGATCCTGCATATTTATGCCGATTATGACAAGCGTCTTGGGGCGTACAAAGTCCAATACATCCTAAAGCGTGACTATGGCATAAGCATCAGTATCGGAAGAGTGTACCGGCTGATGCACAGCATGGAGCTTCCTCAAATGTCAACCGTAAAGCCCAAACCCAGCTGTCGCCGCACGGACAATGGCGAATGCGCCAACCATCTGCAGCAGCAGTTTTCCCAGGACGCCCCAAATCTCGTCTGGGTCAGCGATATTACCTATCTGAAAGCCGGTGGAAAATGGTATTATCTGTGCGTTGTGATCGACCTGTTCTCAAGAAAAGTGATATCCTGGCATCTGTCCGGCAAAGCGGATGTCAGCCTTGTCATGACCACTTTTCAAAAAGCCTATGAGGACAGAAACACGCCCAATGGCCTTATGTTCCACTCCGACCGCGGGACACAGTATACGGCATTTTCCTTCCGTCAGCTTTTGGATTCCCTGAACGTGGTGCAGTCTTTTTCCCAAAAGGGGTATCCCTTCGATAATGCTGTCTGCGAGTCCTTTTTCAAGTATTTAAAGCGGGAAGAAACGAACCGGAGGACATACCATACTTTTCATGAACTGCACCTCTCTGTTTTTGAATACATTGAAGGATTCTACAATTCACGGAGGCCTCACGGCTCTCTTGGCTATCTGACACCAAATGAAATGGAATCAGCTTATTGGGGGCAGGCTTAATTCTGTCCTCAATAAATTATTTCTTAAAAATGTGTCTACTCTATTGACTATACTTCACTGTGCGCAGCCTCCTGCTTTTCACCTTCCCCTGTGATATTTATATTTCCTGTTCTTTTTATACAGAGACAGAAATATTTGTGCCGGGCTCTCTTTGACTTTGGCTTATTTCTCCTGTTTTTGTATATACTACAGGTTCCGTCCCAACGGTATCCGCATTTGCTTCAGCAGAGGCGCTGCTGTCCGGAACAGCATTGTCTCTCATTACCGCTTTGCCGTCTTCACTTATTTCAACCATATCCGTATTCTTATTTTCTTCGATCCTCTTTTCAAATTCCTCACGTTCTTCCTTACGCTTCTGAATCGCTTCCTCACGCTCTAGCTCCGCTTTTTCCTTTGTTTCTTTTGCATCCTCCTTCATTCCTTCCTCAGCTTCAGCCCTGTATTCCTCTGCCTTGCCTGCATGTTCACTCATGTAGCCCATCGCTCTTTCCATCGTTGCCGTATCGCCTTTACGCTCTGCTTCCTCATAGGCTCTGCGCGGAGTATTGATCAAATCCGTGTTTATTCTTGCGCCAACAAGCCCTTCTATTGTTTTTGCCTGCATAATACTTCCTCCTTTATCTTTATTAATGCTGCTTATAAAACAGCCTCTATTTCATTTATCGGTGGAATACACAGGTTAATTAGCTGTATGCTTCAAACAGCCTGTTTGATGTCATGTCCGGCATTTCCCAGCGGTATTAAAACTAAAATTAAAAAAACGCCGTTTTGAACGTCTATATTCATTACGCCGTTATATCGGTGCACTACATCGCTGATATTTAACAGACCAATCCCATGCTCCTCCGGGTTCTCCTTACCGGCAGATTTAACTTTATTTTTATCTGTCATATCCGCGCTGTTTTTCACCTCCAGCAAAAAGCATTTTTTTACCATTCTGCCCTGAATGTTGATAAACGGCTGTGAACCGCTTTCTGACCGCCCGCGCTGTAATCTTTCGCATGCCTCCACAGCGTTGTCTAATATATTTCCAAACAATACGCATAGATCAAACTCATTGATATGACATATTCCCGGTATGTGTACATCACATTCCCAGATAATATTTTTTTCTTCCGCTATACTCCGTTTTTGATACAGAAGCACATCTACTATTTTATTCCCTGTAATTTCCTCGCGGGTTCCAAGAGCGGCGCTCCCTTCCATGTTTTTCAGATAATTTTCTATCTTTTCCCACTCCTTATTTTCCAGCAGTCCCAGTAAGGCAATGATATGGTTTTTCAAATCATGCCTTAACCGCTCCGCCCTGCCGTATTGTTCCTCCAGCATTTTGTAAGCCGCAATCTGCAAATGATACTGACTGCTTTTCTTTTGTTCCAAATAGATCTGATCCATTCCAAATACATAAAACCCTGCTGCAAACATAGATAAAGCCGTTAAAACGCAAAATTCAGCATGACTGAGAATTTGATCGTAATATAATCCCATATTACCCCCGCTTCTGATCAGGATACCTTTACTTGCGCCCCAGTTTGCCACATCAATCACTGCTGTAACCGCAAGCAGCGGTATTGCTAATATGACATACCATTTCCGTGTTTTGCAGTAAAAAACAGACACAAAATGCTTTGCCGCCCAATGTATCGCCAGTACCGCTATGACTAAACTGATGCAGACAATCAGACGGAACTCCCGTTCTCTTAAAAAAGGAACTGCAATGCTTTTCACCGTATGCAGGTAAAACAGCGCCAGACACGAAAGAAAAGACACGAAAAAATTCTGTACCAGTGTCGTCACTGTAATCAGTATGGAAGCAGCCAGTATCTTTTTTTCGGTATTTCTTTGAAACAACAATAATACCAATCCTATGAAAAATATACGGTTCAGTAAAATAAAAAAAATATCCGGAATAACACAGTATCTGTTCATAAAGTTCATGAACCCCCTGCCCCCAAAAAGGAAAAGCACGAATACCCTCTCATTTATCTGTGAAATTTCCAGATATTTCTTACAGAATTTATCAACTGCGCAGATATATCCCAAATAGCATAATATCATTATAGAAACGCTTGCTAATTCCTGTATCATACAACCCCTCCGTTTTTTCTCATGTACTCTAAAATTTCCTTACAAAACTCTTCATACCTCCTCTTTGCAATTACGATCCTCTCTCCATTATCAAGAATAACTTCCTGTCTGTTATATACATCAACATATTTCAGATTTATAAGATAACTTTTATGGCACCGGAAAAATCCCCTTCCCTGCAAATTATTTTCTAAAACGCCAATCTGTTCATAATACGTAAAAACCCCATCCGTCCCATGAATGTCAACCATTCGTCCCTTTATTTCAAAATAATAAATATCATCTAAAAATAATTTCTGTTTTTGTCTTTCCTTACTGACAATGATAAATTCCTTTGAATGATTTTCTGTTTTAAGAACCGCCTTCTGCAGCACTCTTTTCAGCTTCTTTTCATCAATCGGCTTTAATAAATATTGAAAAGCCTCCACATCATAGGCTTCAAATACATATTTCCTGCTGGAAGATATAAAAATAAGAATTTTATCAGATGCCTTTTCCCGAACGAGCTGCGCTGTTCTCATCCCGTCCAGGTCATTCATGATAATATCAAGAAAAATAATGTCAAAATTGTCTGATGACTGTATCAATTCCCGTCCGCTGCAAAACTGCCGTATCGTACAGGATATTCCCATTTCTTTTAAAAGCCCTCTGATTTTTCCTGCTATATTGCAGCACTCAATAACTTCATCATCACATACTGCTATCCACAGCATTTTAATCACCTGCCCTGCATGAATATATGATATATATCGGCATAAATATTGTCAGAGTTTTGTTTCACGCCATGAACGGGCGTTTAAATGTAATGAACGCGCCGGGATTTTCCGCAAAGCATAATTCTCCCTTTCAGACTGCTGCTTAAAGTTTATTTCACCTTTTATTATGAAATATCACCCGCTGGTTTCTATATATCATAACAATTAATATCCTCTCCCGGCAGAAATTTTTGTTCTTCCCAAAAGAGGGCCGACAATTATCTATACCACTTTTATAATGCAGATCCGGGCGGCCTTCAGAGAATCACCCGAGAAGCTTCCCCATACTTCCACCATCTGACCGGATGTCATGTCTGCCGCTGTCGCTTCTGACAGTTCGTAGCTTGCCCCTCCATCGTAGATGGTCTTTATCTTAAACAGGGTATTCTGATCGTATGTAACCGCAACCTTGTTAAACTCAGAATCATCCCCGCTGCCAGGAGATATCATGATATCCCCGCCATCATCCGCCTTTTCCTGAATGGCCTCAACCACCGTAAGCCGCCCGTCCTCCAGATCTTTGATATCTCCTTCCAGGTCCGGAGCGCTGTCCGACCATTCCCCGGATGTTCCGTCTGTTTCTGTTCCTTTATCGCCGCCCTCACCGGATTCCGGTTCCGCCGATGCTTCCGGACTCTCCTGTTCGTTTCCGGTATCTGCCGCCTTCGGATCAGAATCCTTATCCTGTTCCTCGTCTTCTGACAGAGGCTCTCCCAGGGCTTCCTGCTGTTCCTCTGCATCCGGTGTTTCCTTCGCTCCTCCGCAGGCGCATACCGCAAAACTTAGGATGCACAGCGCCCCTGTCAATAAAATCATTTTTCCTGCTTTGTTTTTCATGCTGGTCTCCTCTCATGATAAATTCAAGTCGGCAGTTTATCCGATATTTCTGCAGACTTCTTTGCTGATTTTACCAAAGCAGTCTCTAAAAAGC
>VSNE01000015.1 GCA_009774155.1 Lachnospiraceae bacterium | reverse complement strand
CAGGCGAAACGGAAGGCTTTCTAAAATTTTTTTCATGATTCTCCTCTCCCTCTACTTATAAATTATTTTTGCCGGACGAATCCGGGTCTTAATATAGTATAGAGTATTTTAGGAAATCTGACAATCATTTTCACCGGAATGACATCCGGCGGCAAATAAGTTATAATAATCAGGAAGAGGAATTTTGGTATTCAGGAGGGGAAGAGCAGATGAAGAAAGAAAAAGTGATACTTTATATAAGTACAATTTTGGCTCTGGCCGCAGCCATTCTGTTTTTTTTCAGGTGGAACCCGGAAAATTTACTTTGGAGAACAGAAACGCCTGTGACGATGAGCGATATTGAGCAGAACAAAGCAGTTGATTTTACCGGATCTCCGGCGGGGGACGATATTTTCAGGCTGTCAGGAGCGGAGGACTTTGAAAATATGCTCAATTATGTGGATTATGCCACGGCAAAGCCCATAAAAGCAATACCGACAGGCGTTTACAGCCTGAAGCCGTGGGAATCTTACTTTTCGTCCCGGACAGTAAACGGGCGGACAGGGATTGGGCGCCGCAGGGCGGAGGTAATAAAATCTGCTACAGGATTGGTGGAGAATTATAATCAGTATTATTTGCTGGGGCTTTCGGACGGTTCCTATATACTGGCACAGCTTCCTCAGAGCAAGGCCGCCGCCATAAAAAAAGGAAAAAGTGTTATTCTGCCCATCGGGCAGAAGGCGGGTATACCGGATGCAGCCCGGAATTATCTTGCGGATATTTGCGGTGAGTACGGCGCTTCCATGGAAGGGGTGCTCTATACATTGGATAATGAATGGTACAAAGAGCACAGCTTCACCTTGTTTATCATCAGGTTCGCGGCCGCTTCCGTATTGTTTTTTATACTGGCTGTGGGACTGCTGCTGACTGGAAATAAGGTGTTCGGGATAAAAGAGGAGGATGAAAGAGCTGTATAATTCGGGATCTAAAACATGCAAAGAAACGGGATTGAAAAATTGGACATGACGTGATAGAGTATGAGCAGGAAAACCAGAGTGCACAAGGCGGCTTACCCTCCACTTTCGGAGGGGCGAACCCTCCGGACGTACCGAAAGGAGGGCGAGCAGATGATTACATATTCTGATCTGATTCAGACAGGTATATTCATTGTTGCCCTGATCGGATTGTGTTACACGATCTTTAAGGGAAAAAGATAGCCGCCACTACTCGCAATAGTGACGGCTGTTGTAAAAATACAGTTTGTGACTCGTTGATAGGGTAAGCCGTGCGTCTCTGGCTTTCCTTTTTTCAATTTTATCATATCCCACGGCGGGATGCAAGAACGAACTGATGTTTATTTCCGGAAACTTACTCTGTCGGTTTTTTCATGAAATGGGGTAAATCCGGGGTAAAATGACAAAAAGAAAGGCTCTCACTTTTGTGAAAACCTTGGATTTCCGAGGGAGTGGGGACTTATAAAAGCCCCCTAAAGTGTTATGAATGAAATACTGATGTGTTTCTGTTACAAGTAATATCATATCAGCTAATTGTGAAGAAAATATGGCGCCGGAATAAAGGATTTCTAAAAAAAGCGAAAGAAATACGAAATATATTTAAGAAAGAAAGTTGCAATCCGTTCCGGATATGGTATACTTCCAGATAAGTAATGAATATTGCAGGGAGGCGTCTATGAAAATCCTGCTGGCGGCAGTGAACGCAAAATATATCCATTCCAATCTGGCGGTATATAGCTTAAAAGGGATGGTCCGTGCTTACGGGGACAGGGTTGAAATTGGGGAATACACAATTAATCAGCGGGCTGACGAAATATTGAGCGATATTTACAGAAAGCAGCCGGATGTGGTTGCTTTTTCCTGCTATATATGGAACAGAAGGATAGTCGGAGAACTGCTCCGGGAGCTTCCGAAGGTGCTGCCGGAAACAAGCTTGTGGGTTGGAGGGCCGGAGGCGTCCTATGATGCCGGAGGTTTTCTGGAGGAGTATCCGCAGCTTACCGGAGTAATGCAGGGAGAAGGAGAACAGATATTTCGGGAACTGGCCGCCTATTATATAGAAGAGGCAGGTTCTCTTACCGGAATCTGCGGACTTACCTTTCGGGGAGAGGATGGGGAGATTTATAAGACACCGCCGGCTCCGCTGATGGATATGAACAGCGTTCCATTTGTTTATGAGGAGCCTGAAAGGTTTCAAAATAAAATTATTTACTATGAATCCAGCCGGGGCTGTCCGTTTGGCTGCAGCTACTGCCTTTCTTCTATTGATAAGCAGGTTCGCTACCGGAGTCTTAAGCTGGTAAAACAGGAGCTGTCCGTCCTTTTGGAGGCGCGGGTTTCCCAGGTGAAGTTCGTAGACAGAACCTTTAACTGCAGTCCTTTCCGAACGAAAGAATTATGGCAGTGGATGCTGGAGCATGATAATGGGATTACGAATTTTCATTTTGAGATAGCTGCCGATCTTCTTACGGAAGAGGAACTTGATTTGATGAGCCGAATGCGGCCGGGGCTGATACAGCTTGAAATCGGTGTTCAGTCCACAAACCTTGATACAGTCCGAAAGATTGATCGGACTATGGATCTCGAAAAACTGAAAAAAGCGGCTGCCCGGGTAAAAAGCTTTGGAAATATTCATCAGCATCTGGATTTGATTGCCGGATTGCCGGGAGAAGACCTGAAGAGCTTTCAGCATTCCTTTGACGATGTTTTTTCTATGCGGCCGGAACAGCTTCAGCTTGGCTTTCTGAAGGTGCTGAAGGGCACGAAGATGCATGAAAAGGCTTTGAAATACGGAATTGTTTACCATGAAGAGCCCCCCTATGAGGTGCTTCGTACAAAGTGTCTTTCTTATGAAGATATACTGCTGCTAAAGGGGGTGGAGGAGATGACAGAGGTCTATTATAACAGCCGTCAGTTTTCCCGGACGCTTTCTGAGCTTCTGAAAAGGTATGAATCTCCATTTGATTTTTTCCATGAGCTTGCAGTATATTATGAAGGGAAAGGCTACGGCGCGGTCAGCCATTCCCGTATGGCGCGATATGAGATTCTCCGGGAATTTCTCCGGGAGAAGGGATGGACAGAACGCAGGTATGACCAATGCATGGTATATGACCTGTATGCCAGGGAAAATCTGAAGAGCAGGCCGGCCTTTGCGGAGGATTTGGGGGCTTACAAAGAACGGTTAAAGGAATACACAAGAGAATACGGACGGCAGGTTCATATTGAGGTGTTTGAACGGGAAGAAGCTCCGGTGTTTGTGCTGTTTGACTACCGCAGAAGAAATCCTCTGACGAATGAGGCATATACGGAGGTACTGAAGTGACAAAGAGAACAGGAGAGATTTTAAAGCTTCTGGATGAACAATATGGTACAGAATATGTGTGCTACCTGAATTATGAGACACCCTGGCAGCTTTTGATTGCCACGATGCTCAGCGCCCAGTGCACGGATGCAAGAGTAAATATTGTGACAGCGGAGCTGTTCCGCAAATACGACACGCTGGAAAAGTTTGCAGATGCGGACTTGGCTGAGCTGGAGCGGGATATCAGGCCGACCGGGTTCTACCATACAAAGGCAAGAAATATTATTGCCTGCACAAAGGCACTGGTGTATGAATATCATGGAGAAGTGCCGAAGGATTTGGAAGCTCTGACTTCTCTGGCGGGGGTAGGACGGAAAACGGCGAATGTGATCCGGGGAAATATTTATCATGAACCGAGCGTGGTAGTGGATACCCACGTGAAGCGGATATCCGGAAGACTGGGGCTGACAAAGGAAGAAGACCCGGTGAAAATTGAATTTGATTTGATGAAAAAGCTTCCGAAGGATCACTGGATTCTCTGGAATATCCATATTATTACATTTGGAAGAACGATCTGCACGGCGAGAAGTCCTAAGTGCGGACAGTGCTTTCTGACAAAATACTGTAGGGAATATAAGAAAAAATGATTTATGATTATATAGCGCTGGATGTGGAGACAACGGGTCTGAATCCGGCGAGGGATAAGATACTTGAAATTGGAGCTGCAAGGGTGCAGAACCAAAAGGTATGCGGGACATACGAAACGCTGATTGATACGGGAGTACCGATTCCTGTAAGAATTCAGGAACTGACGGGTATTACAGAGGCCATGCAGAGGACAGGAAAAAAGACGGAAACTGCCATCCGGGAATTTGTGGATTTCTGCGGTGAGCTGCCGGTGCTGGGCCATAATGTACAATTTGATTTTAGCTTTTTAAAACAGACGGCAGTGAACGAGGGACTGCCCTTTGAGAAAGAAGCGCTGGACACCTTAAAAATTGCCCGAAAGGTACTTCCGGATATTCCATCCAGGAGTCTGCCCGCTATGTGCGCATATTATCAGGTGAATCCCGGGAAATCTCACCGGGCGCTGGATGATGCGCTGGCAGCGCATGAAATATTGGGGAAGCTGTGGCAGGAATTCGGAGAACGCAGTCCGGAGGCATTTACTCTGCGCCGGCTGTCTTATTCCGCAAAAAAGCAGAGTCCTATTACAAATTCACAAAAAGGATACTTGAATGATTTGTTGAAATATCATAGAATAGAAACGGACATCCGTGTTGAGGATATGACGAAAAGCGAGGCTTCCCGTATGATCGATCAGATTATTTTACAGTATGGAAGAATTATGCGTTAGAAAGGATGGGATAGGATGAACTTTTATAATGATAAGACGAGGAGGAAAATCGCAGCAGTGATTGTGATTGTGCTGGTCATTGCGATGGTGCTTCCGCTGCTGGTTTCAGCTTTATAGGAGGCGGGAAATAGTAGAAATGAAAAGATATATGAAATATTTGATTCTGGGGATTTGTCTGCTTATGCTGTGCGCGGGGATGACAGTCTGCGCAGCGGAGGATACGATTCTTAAAGGCGTAATGATTGATCAGGTGGATGTCTCCGGAATGACAAAAAAGCAGGCGCTGGAAGCATTGGATGCCTATGAGAAAAAATTCGGAGAGCAGATTCTTCTGCTTGGAATCGGAGAGAATACGGTTGAGGCGGAGCTTTCCAGCTTTGGAGTAACTTATTCCAACGAAGAGGTGGTGGAAGAAGCCTTAGGTGTCGGACGGACCGGAAATATTGTGAAGCGTTACAAAGATCAAAAGGATCTTCAGCACAGCGGCAAGATATTTGATCTCATATGGGAAGCAGATGAAGCCCTTGTGAAGGCTTTCGTGGAAGAAAATTGTACAATATATGACCGGGAAGCGGAAAACGCATCCTTAAATCGTGTAAATGGGGCGTTTGAATTTGTGTCCGGCAAGCAGGGGATTGCTCTGGATGTGCCCGGTTCGGTTCAGGTAATTTTGGAATATCTGAAAAACGGCGTGCTGCCGCAGGAGGACGGCGAAATACTGGAGCTGAAGACAGAGGTTACGGAGCCTGAGGGCAGTGCGGAGCAGCTTTCTTATGTGCAGGATCTGCTGGGCTCTTTTACAACGAGTTTTTCAACCTCCGGTTCTAACCGCTGCAAAAATGTCAGCAGCGGCGCAGAGCATATCAATGGAACTGTTCTGTACCCGGGAGAGCAATTTTCCACCTATGAGACGGTGTCGCCGTTTACGGAGGCGAACGGCTATGCCATGGCAGGCTCTTATTTGAATGGAGAAGTGGTGGACAGTATGGGAGGAGGTATCTGCCAGGTGTCCACAACCTTGTATAATGCGGTGCTGAGAGCGGAGCTGGAAGTGTCTGAGCGATCCCCTCATTCTATGACCGTGCATTATGTAGAATTGTCCGAGGATGCTGCGATTGCGGGAACCTACAAGGATTTTAAATTTTCTAATTCTACGGATTATCCGATCTACATAGAGGGATATACAACTTCAGACAAAAAGATTACGTTTAATATATACGGCAAGGAGACCAGGGACAGCAACAGGACGATTTCCTTTGAAAGTGTGAAGGTCAATGAAATTCCGGCTGCCACCATATTGACTGAGAATGCGGGACTGCCGCTTGGCTCCAAGTCTTCGTCCAGAGGAAGTACGGGATATGTGGCGGAACTGTATAAAATTGTAAAGGTAAATGGCGTGGAGACGGAGCGCATTAAGATTAATAAGAGCACTTATAAAGGAAGCAACAGGGTAGTGACTTACGGTACAGCCGGGGACCCGGTGCTGTCGGAGAATCTAAGAGCGGCAATTGCGCTTCAGGATGAGGCCCTGGCGGATGCCAATATTGCGCCGCTGATACCGCCGCCGGCAGAGCCGGAGCCGGTGCCAGCACAGTAGTGAAGGTAGTATTATGGAAATAGGAAAAGTGCCCGAGACCATATTGAAACGGGCCATATTTAAACAGATTCATACAAAGAGGGATGAGGTTCTGGTAGGCGCAGGGGTTGGAGAGGACTGCGCGGTAGTCCAGGTTGCTCCGGATGAGGTTTTTGTTCTGTCCACAGATCCAATTACCGGAACAGGGAAGGATATGGGCAGGCTTGCCGTCCAGATTACGGCCAACGATCTTGCCAGTGCAGGGGCGGAGCCGATAGGAGCCCTTCTGACGGTTCTTCTCCCTCCTTCTGCGGACGAAGCTCTGATCCGGAAGCTTATGCAGGAAGTGGAATGTGCCTGTGAGGAGCTGCATATACAGGTGATGGGAGGCCATACAGAGGTTACTGCCGTAGTGAACCAGCCGGTGCTCTCCGTAACAGGAGTGGGAAAAATCAAGAAGGGCTGTCTGGTGACCACCGGCGGCGCTCATGCGGGCGACGACGTGGTAGTGACGAAGTGGATTGGCATAGAAGGAACTTCTATTATAGCAAAGGAAAAGGAAGAAAAGCTGCTGCAGCGCTTTGCCAGGCCGTTTGTGGAGGAGGCGAAGAATTTTGACCGGTTTTTATCGGTGGTACCGGAGGCTGCTATCGCCGTGAAGTCCGGTGTCAGCGCCATGCATGATGTGACCGAAGGAGGCATCTACGGAGCCTTGTGGGAACTGGCAGAGGCCTCCGGCATCGGACTGGAAATCGATTTAAAAGCAATTCCTGTCCGCCAGGAGACGGTGGAAATCTGCGAATGCTTCCGTCTGAATCCGTATCAGCTTATATCCAGCGGATGTATGCTGATGACGTCGCCGGATGGCCGAAGGCTTGTCCGGGATTTGGAAAAGGCCGGCATCAAGGCCGCTTTGATCGGGCGCTGTGTGGAGGGAAAGGCGAAGAAGGTTGTGAATGGGGAGGATGTGGCTTTCCTGGAACGGCCTAAAACCGATGAACTGTATAAGATCTATGAGTAAGGGGATGGAAAAAAATGAGAGAAAAGATTTTAACCTATATTGAGCGCAACAGCCGTGTGGATTTGAAGGATCTGGCAATTCTTCTTGGAACGGATGAGACGACGATTGCCAATGAAATTGCACAGATGGAAAAGGAGGGCGTTATCTGCGGCTATCATACACTGATTGACTGGGATAAGACCAGTTCTGAAAAGGTGACTGCTCTGATTGAAGTAAAGGTGACTCCGCAGAGGGGCCAGGGATTTGATAAGATTGCAGAGCGTATCTATAATTATCCGGAGGTAGATTGTGTATATCTGATATCCGGAGGCTTTGATTTTATGGTTATGATTGAAGGCAAGACGATGCGCGACGTGGCGCAGTTTGTCTCTGATAAGCTGTCGCCCCAGGAATCTGTTCTCAGCACGGCAACCCATTTCATTTTGAAGAAATACAAGGATCATGGTTCCGTCATGGTTCATCCGACAAAAGATGAAAGGATGATGATTACCCCATGAGAAATCCGTTGTCTGATACGATTGTTAATATTAAGCCGTCCGGAATCCGTAAATTTTTTGACCTAGTCAGTGAGATGGAGGATGCGATCTCCCTTGGCGTGGGTGAGCCGGACTTTGATACGCCCTGGCATATCCGCGATGAAGGCATCTACTCTCTGGAGAAAGGGCGCACCTTCTATACATCCAACGCAGGCTTAAAGGAGCTGAAGGAGGAGATATGCAGATATCTTCATCGCCGGATTCATGTGGAATATGATCCTGCCGATGAAGTGATTGTAACTGTGGGGGGAAGCGAGGGCATTGACATTGCCATGCGCGCCATACTGAACCCCGGAGAAGAGGTCCTGATTCCTCAGCCCAGCTATGTTTCCTATGAACCGTGCGCGGTTCTGGCAGGCGGAAAGCCCGTGATTATTGAACTGAAGGCAGAAAATGAATTCCGCCTGACAGCAGAGGAGCTTCAGGAAGCGATCACTGATAAGACAAAACTGCTTGTGCTCCCGTTTCCGAACAATCCTACCGGAGCAATTATGGAGAAGGAGGATTTGGAGGCGATTGCCCAGGTTATCATTGAGCATGATATCTTTGTTCTTTCTGATGAAATTTATTCTGAGCTGAGCTACAAAGGAGATCATGTGTCGATTGTCAGCCTTCCGGGAATGCGTGAACGTACGATCCTGATTAATGGATTTTCAAAATCCTACGCCATGACCGGCTGGAGGCTTGGATATGCATGCGGATCAAAAGAGATTATAGAGCAGATGCTTAAAATTCATCAGTTTGCAATTATGTGCGCGCCGACTACAAGCCAGTATGCGGCGGTGGAAGCGCTTCGCAATGGGGATGAGGATGTTGCGAAGATGAGGGAGGCATATAACCAGAGAAGGCGTTACCTTGTGCATGCATTTAAGGAGATGAAGCTGGACTGCTTTGAACCGTATGGGGCTTTCTATGTATTTCCATGCATCAAAGAATTTGGTATGACCTCTGAGGAATTTGCAAACCGGTTCCTGGAGGAGGAGAAGGTTGCAGTAGTGCCGGGCACGGCCTTCGGTGACTGCGGGGAAGGATTCCTTCGTATCTCTTATGCATACTCTCTGGAGGATTTGAAGGTTGCTCTTGGAAAGCTTCAGAATTTTGTCTCCCGCCTGAGAAGTGAGCAGCGATGAATATCGTGCTGTATGAGCCGGAAATACCGGCCAATACCGGGAATATCGGGAGAACCTGTGTGGCAACAGGGACACGGCTGCATCTGATAGAGCCGCTGGGTTTCCGGCTGGGAGAGAAGGACTTAAAGCGTGCGGGAATGGACTACTGGAAGGATCTGGATGTAAGCACTTATGTGGACTACGAAGATTTTCTGGAAAAGAATCCCGGGGCTAAAATTTATATGGTGACGACAAAGGGGCCGAATTTATATACGGAGGCTCATTTTGAATCGGACTGCTATATTATGTTTGGAAAAGAAAGCGCAGGAATTCCGGAGGAAATTCTGCATGAAAATAAGGAGAATGCAATCCGGATTCCGATGAATACCGGAATTCGTTCTCTGAACCTGTCAAATTCGGTGGCAATTGTGCTGTACGAGGCGCTTCGCCAGCAGAATTTTGCACATATGCAGTTGGAAGGGAAGCTGACAAAATACAATTGGGACTAGTGTTGGGAAAGAATCTATGATGAAGAAGTTACGGAAGCTTGCAAAAAGAATGATGTGTCTGATGCTTGTGCTCTGCATAGGATCTTCGGCATATATTTCCATGGCAGTGAGTAAAGCAACTCAGGATAAGATTGACCAGGTGGAGAGAGAGAAGGACGAAGCAGAAAGGCAGAAGAGAGAAGCGGAGCAGGAAAAAAATCAGCTCCATAATGCAAAAGAGGATATGGAGAGCTATCTGGCTGATTTGAATCAGCAGTCCAAAAGTCTGAATGAACAGATCTCGATTCTTAACAATGATATTGAGACAAAAGAAGCGGAAATTGCGGCAAAGGAAGAAGAGATTGCAGAGGCTCAGGCAAATCTGGACAAGCAGTATGCAGATATGAAGAAGCGCATTCAGTATATGTATGAGAACAGTCAGGATACGATGGGCTCTTATCTGGCGGCTGCTTTGACCAGCGGGATATCGGATATGCTGAATCAGGTGGAATATGCCACCAATATTAATCAGTATGATCGAAACATGCTGGAGAATTTTGAGAAGTCCAAGAAGGATCTGGAGCTTCAGTATGCGGAGCTGCAGGACGAGCAGGGAGCGTTGGAGCTTTTAAAGGCGGAGACGGAGAAGAAAAAGGAGCAGGTGGCAAGCCAGCAGAAGGCGGCAGGCTCTAAAATCAGCGAATACAATGAAATGATTAATCAGATGGCCGGTGAGCTTGGCAGTATGGAAGAACTGATAGCGGAGAAGACAAAGCTTTTGAACAGGCTGATTGCCCAGGCGGAGGCAGAGGAACGTCAGGCAAAGGCGGCGGCGGCAAAAAGCGCAGTCTCTTCCATGGGTGACGGAAACATTATTGCCGGAGATGCAGGCATCTCGTCCGGACAGGTTTCCTTAAGCGAGTATGAGCTTATGCTTCTGGCTACGATGATATACTGCGAGGCCGGGAACCAGGGTACGGAAGGACAGCTTGCGGTCGGCTACGTGATTATGAATCGGGTGCGGAGTAATCTGTATCCAAATTCTCTGGAGTCTGTGCTTCGCCAGTCCAGACAGTTTGAGCCTGCGGGCTCCGGACGTTTTGATCTGGTGCTGCAGGCGGAGCAGGATCATGATATTCCGAATATTGTGACCCAGTCCTGCTGGAATGCTGCAAGAACAGTTGTGAATGGTTCCAGTAATGTGGGAGATTCGCTGTTTTTCCGGACATGGGCGCCGGTGCCGCAGCTAATCACCAACCTGAAGAACGGAGGAGTGCCTCACTGGATTATCAGGGATCATGTATTTTACTATTATTGGACGAACTACTCAAAACCGGATACAGGTAATTCAGAGAAACCGGAGCAAACAGAAGAGCCGGAGCATTCGGACGAGTCGGAGGACCCGGAGGTTCCTCACAGCTCACAGGATTCGGATAAAACCGAAGTGCCGGACGAATCACAGGAACCGGAAGCTCCGGATGAAACAGAAGAACCGGAGGTTCCGGACGAGTCAGAGGAATCTGAGGTTCCGGATGAAACAGAAGAACCAGATGATTCAGATGATATGGAGGTTCCGGACGAGGATTTATAAGTAAGAAAGCATTGACGCAGAGCAGGATAACACCTGTTCTGCGTCAATATCATTTCTGCGGTTATATAAGCGCAGAATTCAATACAATACGGTTATGGTTCCGGATGATATCAGTCATGCTGTTCGTAAGGCAGCAGCTCTGCCAGAAAATTTTTTTCTTTCAGGGCGGCTTCAATCTCGTTCAGAATGTCTTCCTGCTCGGCCGCTATATGATGAAAATGGTAGCCGGAGGTGACGTTCAGAAGAGGAGTGGACTTTCCGGATTTCAGATTGTCCATAAACCGCTGCACATCACGCCGGTTTTTAATATTCAGAGGAGCGGACATCTTTCCATAGATACGGTGGTTGACCATCACATCCAGAATGCAGCCGCCCATATCTACAATAGTAGTCAGCTCCTCCTCTGTCTGATCATTGCCGTGGCGGACCTTGAACAGCCGGACTGCCTGCCTGGCTTCGTTCAGGATATAACCTCTGGCAGTAGCAACGATGGGATAGCCTTCCGTCCGAAGCAGGGCAATATCCTGCACGACGACCTGACGGCTTACGCCGGTTTTTTTCCCCAGGTCGCTGCCGGACAGAGGCTTTGTGGCTCCACGTATCATGGACAGAATCTGCTTTCTTCTATCTGTTCCGTTCATCGCTGTTTCCATTGCGTCATTCCAGTCCTTTCTTTGTCTGAAAATATCTTGCCTTTGCCTGGTATCATATCATGATGTTAAAATTCCAAAATAATCATACCACCAAAGCGGCGGTTTTTGAAGGGTTTCCTGAAGTTTTTTTCATTCGTCTCCAGGCCGAGTGCAGCTTATATTCGGAATGAAATAACAGTCTCTCTGGACATACTGAAAAAAAGGAGGAAATACAATGTATGATATTATTATTATAGGCGCCGGAACGGCAGGGCTGTCTGCGGCGATCTATGCAGTCCGGGCAGGAAAAAGTGTTCTTGTGCTTGAAAAAAATGTATATGGGGGTCAGATTATCAGCGCGCCGGAGGTGGAGAATTATCCCGGAATCCGAAAAATATCAGGATATGAGTTTGCAGAAAATCTGTACCTGCAGGCAGCCGGCCTGGGGGCGGAGCTAAAATACGAAAAGGCGGTTCGGATTCTGAACGGGGAAAAGGAAAAAAAGATTATGACAAACCGCTCTGAATACCAATGCCGAAGCATTATTTTGTCTACCGGTGCGAAGAACCGGCATCTGGGGCTGGAGAGGGAGGAGGAGCTTACAGGCGCGGGGATATCCTACTGCGCCACCTGCGACGGGGCATTTTACAGAGGAAAGGACGTGGCGGTTGCGGGCGGAGGCAATACGGCTCTGGAGGATGCAGGCTTTCTGTCCGGTTATTGCAGAACCGTATGGATTATTCACAGAAGAGATACGTTCCGGGGGGAAGAACGGCTTTTGCAGGCTCTTAAGAAAAAGGAAAATGTCCGGTATATTCTCGACAGTCAGGTTATATGTCTGAACGGAGAGAGGCGGCTGGAATCCATAACTGTAAAAAATGTAAAAACTATGCAGGAGCAGGAGCTTCTGATATCCGGCCTGTTTGTTGCCATTGGGCAGGAGCCGGATAACAGAGATTTTGAAAATCTCGTGGGACTGGATAAGGCAGGGTATATCCAGGCGGGAGAGGACTGCCGGACATGCACGCCGGGTATTTTTACGGCAGGAGACTGCCGCGCCAAGGCGGTAAGGCAGCTTGCCACAGCCGCTGCTGACGGGGCCGTGGCTGCCTTGGCCGCCTGCGCTTATCTTGAGTGACCGCTTATATATCATCAGTTAAAAAGCAGGAAATATATTGATATCATAGACCCAATGGTCTATGATATAAGAAAAACGGAAGAAGAAATATGACAAAGGGTCTCTCCAAAGGCCAGAGCCTGCTGCGGCAGATGAATGCTCAGTTAAAGAAGATTATATGAGGTGGGATATGCAGGTAAAAGAGAGGATTTCCAATTATGAAAAGATGAAGAATGAGATGTCAGGTGTGTTTTTGCAATATGATCAGGAAAAAATGATCCGGAAATTTGGATTGGAGCATGATGACAATTCTCTGTATATCTTCTGCCTGAACCGGAAATACCGGATCGACCGTCTGACCGGGCAGGTGAGCTGGTCAGAGGATGAGATCCAAACAGAAAAAAAGGCGGATTACAATGAAGCTATGACCATATATGATGTGCTTTGCTATTCCAAAGAGGATTGTCACCTGGCTCATGAATGGGTAAATGTAGAAAGCCTTTCCTCTATTCAGGGCGGTACTTTGCAAAAAGGGAGTGGTTTTTTCCAGCATGCCGGAAAAGATTTTACAGGAAAAACGGCTGCGCTGATCCGTGCATGTGAAAAGCTTGGAGGAAAAAGGATGGAAAAGGGTGACGCGGCCTATGAGCTGTATCTGTTTCCTTTTCTTTCAATGGTTCTGCGCTTTTGGGATTCGGATGAAGATTTTCCGGCAAGCCTGCAGATTCTTGCGGACAAAAATATTTTTGACTATATGCACTATGAAACGCTTATGTTTGCCATTTCGCATTTATTGAACCGGATAAAAGATGAGATGTAAAAAGAATACTATGGCAGTTCTGTTCACAGAGCTGCGGCTTCAAAGGCAGAGGCCGCACATGCTGAAGGCTTATGGGAAATGCAGTAGGAGCGTGAAAATCCGTGTGAAATAAAAAAAGACGAAATAAAGAAACCAGGGCTGACGCACAATGCAGGCACCAGCCCTTGATTTGCGCATCCGGAAGACGCGGATATTCTTTTTTTCAGCCCAGTGAAAATATGCCGCAAATACCAGTAAATATCACACAGCATATCATTCCTGCCGCTGTCGGCAGCAGCGCTGCCAGCCCCGTCCAGCCCCAGCTTCCGGTTTCCCTGCGGATTGTCAGCAGCGTGGTGGAGCAGGGCCAGTGCATCAGAGAAAAAAGCATCATGTTTACGGCAGTCATCCAGGTCCATCCATGAGCGGCAAGAAGTGATTTTATTGCTTCCAGGCTGCCTGGTTCCATGACAGTGCCCTGCGCCAGATATGCCATAAAAATAATAGGCATAACGATCTCATTGGCAGGAAAGCCGAGAATAAATGCAATCAAAATCACGCCGTCCAGCCCCATCAGCCGGGCGAAGGGATCAAGGGCAGCCGCGCAGAGGTTCAGGAGAGTCGTATCCCTGATGGCTGTATTCGCCAGAATCCAGATAAGCAGCCCCGCAGGAGCGGCAACTGCCACGGCCCTTCCCAAAACGAACAAGGTCCGGTCAAAAACGGAACGGATCAGGACCGTGATTACCTGAGGCCTGCGGTAAGGGGGAAGCTCCAGTGTAAAGGAGGAGGGGATTCCTTTCAGCAATGTGACAGAGAGCAGCCGCGTGACGGCAAAGGTCATACCCACGCCCAGAAGGATGATCCCGGTCAGCATTAAGGCAGACAGGAAAAAAGCCTCAGAACCGCCGCCGGTTCCCGCAAAGAAAACAGTAAGCAGTGTAATCAGCGTTGGAAATCTTCCGTTGCATGGCACAAAGCTGTTTGTCAGAATAGCCAGCATACGTTCTCTTGGAGAGTCGATGATCCTGCATCCGGTCACGCCGACAGCGTTACATCCAAAGCCCATACACATGGACAGCGGAAACTTGTTATTTTAAAATAACCTGAATATCATCATCATTTACGACAATCTTATCTATGATATGCGACAGGCAGTCTCGTTTTTCTTCCAGCGTTCCGTTATTTAACAGACATGTGAGCCGATCGCAGAATTTTATCGGCTTTGGAGGATTCGCGGACTGATCGGACAGCTTCCGGGAGGCAGCCAGCAGGGCATTTTTCTCGGCAGCCAATGCGTCTAATTTTTCTGAAGCTGCAGGGACGGGGATATTTTCCAGTTGGCAGAGCTCAATGAGCCTTGAGATCTGTCGTTCTATCTGTGCAAGGCGGCGGGAATAATCCTTTGGAGGCGGTATTCTGACCATAGGATCTGATCTTGTTTCCTCAAAATGAAGACATGTAATGCAGTCTATAACGGCGGAATTTAATTCCCCGATTTTCCATTTTTTGTTCCGGCATTCAGGATCTGTAACATACCTGGAATCCGCCTTCGTCCGGCTGTAGCAGGAATAGTTTCCATGCTCCCCGTGATATCTGGCCCCGCATTTTCCGCAGTACACCAGGCCGGACAGCAGAGTGGAGGCCCGGAAAGGAAAATGCTTATGGGAATCCCCGTCCTTTCCTATATGACGGAAAATGTCCTGGACCCTGCAGAAAAGCTCCTCCGAAACAATAGGCTCATGAATTCCTTTATAGGTTTTGTGATTGAAGGTAATATATCCTGTGTATAATCTGTTCCTCAGTATATTCCGGACTAAAGTCTCGCTTTTCCAGGCTCCGTATTTAGTGGTGTAATGAGCCTGCATATATTTCCAGCAGCTATGGATCGAACAGCCTTCTGCAAAACGCTCATATAATTCCCGGATCTGAAGAGCCTCATATTCGTTTATTATCAGTTTCCCGTCAATGTAGTCGTAGCCGGTAGGGGCATATCCGCCGCCGTGAAAAAGGCCGTTCTTGGCCCGCCCGATCTTTCCCATCATAAACCTTTCCGTAATCTGTTCCTTTTCCAGTTGGGCAAACACGGATAAAATTCCTATCATGGCCCGCCCGAAGGGGGTGGAGGTATCAAAGTTTTCGCTGACGGAAATGAAGTCAACATGATTGGCAAGAAAATGGTCCTCAATCAAGGTCAGAGTGTCCTTCTGGGAGCGTGAAAGCCGATCCAGCTTATAGACAATGACAAGGTTAATCTCTCCGGAACGGATATCCTTCAGCATCTGCTGCAGGGCCGGCCGGTTTATGCTGCCTCCGGAATAGCCGCCGTCCGTATAAAATTCTGTAATCGTAATATCCCTGGCTCTGCAGTAAGCCTGGAGTCTGTCAGTCTGTTCCTCTATGCTGTAATTTTCCAACTGATTGTCCGTAGAGACACGGACATAGCATGCGCCCTTTACCATAACATCATCCTCCTGTTATACAGCATATGCCGGCTGCATCCGTACCATTAAAGAAAAGACGGGTAATAGGGACATCCAATATCCGCATAGCCTGGTTTTACAGGAGGGATTTTATGAACATAACAGTCCGAACAAGGGACGGAAGTATTTATACGGCTCCGGGGGATGTGCATGTGGAACGAAATAAGGAAACAGAATTATTCTACCATATGGTAGAGAATTATCCTGTGACGGAAGAAGGGAATAACAGCAGGGCATCCACATAGGGGATGTCCTGGCCGGATAAGCGTTGTAATGCCCTAAGTCGGGCTGCCTGCATCTCTATAATAGTGAAAAAGGATAAAGGAGAATGAAAAATGAGAAGAAAATTAAAGGGCCCGGTTTTATCAGATCAAATGCTTTAATGCCCTGAAGCGGGCTTTGCCCATTGTTACAACAGGCTTTGTTGAGAGTATAATATTGGCTGTATTGTTTCAATGCCCTGAACCGGGCGCTTCTCATCTGCGGGCTTCTGAAAAATATCGTAAAAGTATCATTTGTCTATGCTGGTATTTTAAAGTATACAGAACAAATAATCAAGCTCTTTTTTCCATTCCCTTTTTATTCCTGACTTGAAAATTATAACGTTAAATGCGAAAGGAAGCGGAAGCCTCCCGGCGGCTGTCTTGATCCGGATCAAGTATAAGACTGATAACAGGCATGAAAAGTCCATGCACATAGTAAGCGCTTGTTTCCCGCAGGCATGGCAGCACTGGAACGGCCGATCCAGATTATAAGCTATCCGGGGCAGGTATCCGCCGTCTTCCAGAAGCGTGAACAGCGGAAAGAAAATTGCCATGGGCGGAAGCATGACAGATACAACCCATGCGACCACCCGGTAGATACCGAGAACCAATATGCCGTGAAGCCATTCAGGGGCATGACAGGCAGTAAAAATTTCGGTCAGTAAATCCTGTACTCGGAATAAAAGATCTGCCAGAAGCCGGGACGGATAGTTGGCTCCGGCGATAGTAAGCCAGAGAAGAAAGGCAAGCAGAATCACCATGATCGGATATCCGGTAATACGGCCGGTTAATATTTTATCCAGCTTCCAGTCCGGAAACTGCCATGACGGCTTTTCCATTGTGACAGTTTCCCTGAAAATGGATTCGGCGGCGGATATAAGGTCAGTGCCTGAGTGATTTCCGGAGCAGGCAGAGCGCGGAATATCCGGCTGTCCGGCAGAAATATGCTGCGTGCCGGTTTCATTTGTACTCTGGTAGATTGCATCCAGCAGCGCAGACAGACTTTTCCTGCTCCGTGCAACGGTGCTTACAACCGGAACCCCAAGCCGTTCGGACAAAAGAGGGAGATCGATATGAATTCCCTTTTTTTCGGCCTCATCCATCAGATTGACACACACGATAACCTTGGGGGAAATTTCCATAATCTGAAGGGCAAGCTGCAGGTTTCGTTCCAGGCAGGTGGCATCGCAGATCACGACTACAGCGTCAGGATTGCCATGACAGAGAAATTCCCGGGCAATCTCCTCCTCGGCAGAATGGGCAGTCAGGGAGTAGATGCCCGGGATATCGACCAGAGTATATAGCTGGTCTTTATAGGAACACTGTCCTCTGGCATTGGCGACTGTCTTGCCGGTCCAGTTTCCGGTATGCTGTTTCATACCGGTCAGACCGTTAAAAATGGTACTTTTCCCTACGTTGGGGTTTCCGGCCAGCGCAATAATTCTGGAAGATTTCATATAGCGCCTCCTAATCCGTTTTCAGGATGATTTTCCGGCTGTCCGCCGCCCGGATGGCGATGACTGCGCCCCGGATCAGATAGGCGGACGGATCTCCCATAGGACTTCTTCCAAGACACAGAACCTCCGTGTGCTCTGTCAGTCCCAGATCCTGCAGACGTCCCTTCATGGCTTCATTTGTTTTCAGACACTTTACGACAGCCCGCTGGCCGGGCTTTAACTGACTTAAATTGTAAGAAAAATTCATACTGCCGCCTCTCTTTATGCGGATATCGCTTTTGGAAACTCTTATAACAGCATATGAGGTGTACGAGGCATCTGTCACCGGAAAGCAGAACGAATTTTACTTTTTTGCGGAGATGGGATAAAATAGTAGAAAACCCGCAGAATCTGGCAATACTGTTCATGAGGTGATGAATTATGGGCAGACAAAAACCGGAGCATATTGGGATCATTCCCGACGGAAACCGCCGCTGGGCAAAGGCGAAAGGCCTGAATAAGCAGGATGGCTATGCTTATGGGCTGGCGCCGGGGCTTCAGCTCCTCCGTCTGGCAAAGGAGCAGGGAGTAAAGGAAATCACTTATTATGGTTTTACTGTAGATAACTGTAAACGTCCTCCCGAGCAGTTCCGCGCGTTTCAAAGGGCCTGCGTGGAGGCTGTGAATATGCTGACCTGCGAAGGGGCTGAGCTTCTGGTTATCGGAGACAGCAGCTCCAAATGCTTTCCCGGGGAATTAAATCCTTATACGGAGCGGACCTCTGTGCACGGCGGAGGAATCCGTGTAAATTTTCTGGTTAATTATGGGTGGAAATGGGATTTATCTCATATTCGGCAGGATGGACAGCCTTATTCAAAGGATATTTCCCGAATCGATCTGATTATCCGCTGGGGCGGTATGAGAAGATTGTCCGGATTTTTGCCCATACAATCTGTGTACTCGGATTTTTATGTGGTGGATCGTCTGTGGCCGGATTATACAGATGCGGATTTCCTGGATGCTCTTAAATGGTATGGGAGACAGGATGTGACGCTGGGCGGGTGATACAGAAAAAGAGGGGAATAAAATGAACGTATTTTTTGATGAAAATTACTGGGGATGCAGAAGAGAGCGCACGGATAAAACTCCGGGGAATGAACTGCGGATAGAGAAGGAGTTTGCATGGAGCGGCAGAAGCTGGAGAATTCCGGCTGTTTATATATGCCGGGAGGGAATTGTTATGGACTTCTGCGCCCGGATACCTGCTAAAGAGATAGAAATCTTTTTCCGGAAATGGAAGCCGGACGCGGAGGAGGCGGGTTTGTCAGAAGAGGAGCAGGAGCGCCGGGAACGGGACAATCCGCTGTCCGGGGATGTCTGTGCGGATCTTTGGATAGATGGTGAAAAGGCAGACAGATGGAGCGGGTGCGGGGTCTCATTTGTACCTCCTGAACTGCTGGGGGAGGACGAAGCGAGGGCGGGAGACGATATCGAAGCTCAGATGCTCGAAGCCTACGGATGCAGCCGCACAGACGGCTGGATTTTTAAACGAATATCCTTTTCGTTTCCCCAGGGGGTGCAGCCGCCGCTTTGCACTCTTAAGCTTATATTAAAAAAGGCTTCTGTGTACGAGCCGGGGCCGCATTTTCGTACCAGCGTAACGGATGGGGAAAAGTGCATCGAATTTTTTCATCCGGTGACAAGGACACGGCACACACTTACAGTACAGAAGCTGGAGCAGTCAATGATACCAAAGGCAGAGCTTTCAGAAATCCGTTCTGAGACAATGAAGCTGCTGAAGGCGCCCCGGAATTTTCTATCCATGTTCTATACGGTAGAACCAAAGCTGCCTCCGTGCGAACTGCAGATATATGACTGTGCACAGTCAGACTCTCCGGTACTGGCGGAGAAGAAAGGGGCAGCTTCCATTCAGATAATCGGGGGAGCCGATGGCCCGACCTCTGTTTTTTTTGCATTTAAAACCAGAGACAGCCGTGAAGACTGGGACAGCGTACATTCCTCTGTACATTATAAACCGGTGGAGGATGTGGAGTGGAGGATGCGGTTCCGGATAAAAAGTGAAGAAAAAAAAGAGCTTGAGATTATATTATAGCGCTGAGACAGGAAGCCGGGGAAAAATTTTGCTTTTCAGCGTTTTTACCATAGAAAGGAG
>VSNE01000149.1 GCA_009774155.1 Lachnospiraceae bacterium | reverse complement strand
CTCCTGCTTAAAGAAAACAGGCCCCTGATCCTCCAGCTTAATGGCCAGCGCTGTCAGAAGCATAAAGGGGGACGAAAGAACCAGCATCAGTCCGGAAATCATAATATCCATCAGACGCTTTATAATCCTCTGTTCAAAAGACAGACCGTAATTCCGAAGCAAAAGAAACGGAGTATCAAAGGAATGAACCCTGTCTGCTCCTCTGAGCAGGATATCCGTAATCTCCGGCGCCACATAAATCCGGATGGATTTTTCATAACAATATTTTACCAGCTCATTGCGCTTCTGCTCCTCAATCCCGTAGAGCATCATCGCATCGCAGTCCTTTACCTCTTCCTTTAGCTGCTCCAGAGATTCCTCCGCGGAAACACATCTGGATACCTCATACAAATCCTTCCTGCCGGAAATCTTCCGGAGCAGATTATCCTTGTAGTTCAGATTGCAGATCAGCAGAAGCCGCTTCGGGGGAAAAAGCTTTTTAAATATCCCGTCAGAGATCTGGTTCAGTATAAGTATCACCAGAAAATCCGCCGCGCTGAGCGCGGCTACCGGCCAGAGAATCGGAAACGGAAACTGCTTAAATACCATGATAATCTGGATATACATTACCGCATTGCCAATCAATGTTCCAAGCGCCTGAGATAAAATCAACTGTCCTTTCTGGAAATATGCATACTTCATTCCTCCGTACAGATAGACGAAAGCGACCTGATAAAATACATAAAATCCAATCATCATCAGATTTCCTTTATTTTCAAACGGAATCAGAAGCATCGGATTATATATATAAAACCAGGTGAAAGCAAAAAAAACTGTTTCCACCAATACCTCAAAGCCGGCAATCCCAAGGCGGAGCAATCTCTTGTATTGATCGAATTTATCCATGAAAATCATACCCTCATTATCTATAGTCCCTAGTATTCTAACACTTTACTGTCCTTTTTACAAGAATTGCAGCCGGTAAATCTTAAATCCGGGAATTTTGTCTGTTTCTGCCGCCTCCACGCCGTCGTACAAAGAAACCAAATACTCCAGTCCCTTGTCAAAGCTGCAAATCAGATATACATTATTCTTCCCATATAAAGCATCCTTCACACTCACAATTTCCTTCTGATTCAGCTTTTCCCGCCAGACAGGGCTGTAGCTCATCCAGTCGCCTAAAGACATGTAATTCATAACATAAGCCTTTTTCTCCGGCAGGTGCACATTCCAGGTTGTAAATGCCATGGAGGTCACATCATTAAAATAAAAGTTTTCCGGATGCTCCATACAATATTCCTTTAAAGCCTCTATGTCTTCATTGCGGCGGCTCATCTCCAGATTCTGCCGGCGGATCTCCATTCCCCTTGAGAACGCGGGAATACAGAGCAGCAGACATAAGACAGAAGCCCCGGCTGTGTACAGCTTTTTCGGAAAACGGGCCTCCTTTAGAGCCTCCGTCCATAAAAAAACCGCCGTCATTGTCAGCATCAGGTTCATACTGTAGACAACCCTCTCCGGAATTCTTCCCTCATAAAGCAGATAAATCCACAAAAGAATCTGGATTCCCGCCGCACTGATCACCTTCCAGCAGCAGTCCCATTCCTTTCTTCTTTGATACCAGACTGTAAGCAGCCCATACAGCAGCAAAGACAGTATATGCTGCATATGAAATCTTCCCCCGGCCGCTCCCTTTAAATATTCCTTCACGCTTGCTTGGAACTTTGCCGCATGCGTTTCTCCGGCCGGAAATGCCTTTTGGTAAGCGCTGATATATTCCCCGAAAAATTCCGGATAGATCCTTTCATCCGCCGTATAATTATAATTCATCAGTGTTCTGGCCCGGCTTTTTTTCTCGATCCCGATACTGCTGTAAAAATCCTCCGCCCCCTCATAAGGCGGAAATGTATAATCTGAAAAATCATACACCTCTGATCGGCTCTGGTTATACCGCATATATGCCGTCCAGAAATCATCTCCGTATCCTGCCCTGTTTCCGGCCAGAGCCAGCAGGAGCACCCCTGCCGCTGCCGCCGGAATGCACAGATTCCATTTATCCCTTCCTGACGGCTTCTGCAGCCGGAACAGCCAAAGCAGGCCGCATACCGGAAGAATCATGAAAAATACAGAAGGACGGACCTCCTCTGTCAGAAAGCACAGGAGAAACACAAGCAGCCAGTCACAGAATCCAACCTTCTCCGAGGTGATATACCAGAAGATCACCGTTACTCCCAGAACTGTGGCTGTCGTCGTAAAGGTAAGCTGCGTCATTGCCTGCAGGCAGAAAACCGTGAACAGCAGCAATACCAGGACGGTGCATAATATCTTCTCCTTTTTGTCATGCAGCCTTCCAAGCAGACGGCACAGCACAAGGCTGACGCATATCCCCTGCAGCAAAAGATAGCAAAGCGCATACCAGTCTGTCCCCGGGAACAGTATATAAAGTCTGCTTAAAAACAGCGAATACCAGTACCCCAGAAAAATTGTGTGCGCGTCCGGATATCCTAAGTACTGTCCCGATACGATCTCCATCATGGAACGATCATCTATAATGCCATAGACAAAAGGAATCAGCTTCCACAGTACGGCAATATAAACGGCGGAGCACAGGACAGCCCACAGAATGTTCTCTTTTTTCTTATTTTTTTGCTCTGATATCTCTGACATTTTCATAAATCTCACATTTCATTACATAATTATAGTATTCTCTCCATTTTACTTTATTTCCGTAAGTTTGTCATTATACTTGTGCCGAAAATACTTTTGGTATATGATAGGTACATAGGACGGCACAGCCTGACTGTGCCCGGGAAACAAACATGGAGTAACCATATGACGATACCTGTTTTACCTTTATCTATACCTTTATCTATTATCACCGTCTGCTTCCGGGCAAGAGATGAGGTCCGGGCAACCATGGACAATATCCTGTCGCAGACCTGGAAGCATCTGGAATATCTGGTCATAGACGGAGGCTCCGCAGACGGTACCCTGGAGCTTTTGGAGCAGTATGAATCCCGGTTTTTACAGGCCGGTATTCCCTTCCGGTATCTGTCGGAGCCTGACGGGGGGATCTATGACGCCATGAACAAGGGAGTCCGTATGGCAGAGGGACAATGGCTTTTGTTTATGAACGCCGGAGATTTTCTGGCGGATGTCCATACTCTGGAACAGGTTTTTTCCGAACCGCCCACCGGGCAGATTGTCTATGGAGATACCTTATGTATTTATCAGGAGCGGACAAAGCTCTACCCGGCCCTCCCCCTGGACCGCATCACATACGAAATGGTCTTTTGCCATCAGTCTGCCTTTGTCAGACGGGAGCTCCTCCTTGAAGAGCCTTATGACACCGCTTATAAGGTATGCGCCGACCACCGCTTTTTCCTGTCCATGTACCTGCAGAAGAAAGCCTTCGAGCACCTTCCATTCCCGGTCTCTGTTTATGAGATTGCCGGATATTCAGACAATCATAAAATGCTCTCCCACAGGGAAAAGCACCGGATGCAGAAAGAGCTTGGAATCTTTCATTTTTCTTTTTCCTGGCTGATGCGTGAGCTGAATTTTTATTTTAAACAGAGCGTCAAAAATATCTTTGGCCAAAAAATCATTGATATGGTGCGCAAAAGCCGCCTGCGGTAACGGCCGGGCCCGCAGACGGCTTTTCTTATGTCTTTTTTATGTCTCTTTCTTTTCTTTTAAAATACTTGCTATAAACATCAGAATTCCAAACAGAGCCACAAGCTGCGCCCGGTAGGTGTACCAATGATGGATCTGAGAATGATTGGACATGACCAGATACCAGATATACGGATAAGCCGCCACAAACAGAATCGGCGCATAGGCTGCTATAGTTTTTATATCCTTTAGCTTTTTCCAGATAGCCAGAAGAACTGCCGCAATCAGAATCAGGAGCGCCACCTTGCTCCAGGTAATGATACCGTCGTCCTGTACATTCATCCAGGATTTCAGATTTTTCCGGAGAGTTCCCAACCGGTCCAGCGGCTCCTCCTCGCTTCCTTCCAGGCGGTACTGAATCACGCTCATCGTTCTCCAGAAATACCTTGCTCCCAGAACCACTGTGGCTATCGCCCATTTTGTCATCCAGGTCAATGCATACCCCAGCCCCCATGACACGGAGCTTTTGAACATAAACCAGAAGTTATCCTTAAAATCAGCCTGCTCGTCTCTCACCCGCATCCAAAGCAGCAGAATCAGAGGAATTCCAAGAGTGATAATCGGATAAGTCAGAAAGTCAAAAAAGTTCTCCACCATGCCGATGATAAAGAAATATTCCATAAGCCGCATGGGCCTGTCCTTATCATATCTGCACAGCAGCACGATAAGAGAGATAAACAGCACCATAAAGGTGCTTAAAAACTGCAGACAGACGGGCAGAAACACGATATAGCCCGTACTTACCGTCAGCACATACAGCGCCGCATTCACCGGCCTTGTCTTCTCCGCCATCAGCCACGCGCTCCAGAAAAAAAGCAGATGAAAAACAAGCATTCCCAGATAACGCGCCTCCTGCACCTGGAACACGATAGAAAGCGGGCGAAGCACTACCTGATATCCATGCCAATACCGGGGGTACTGATTGATACTGACCGAGGCCTGCACCGCATTATAATAATCCCGGTTCTGTATCAGGCTCTCATACATCAGCTTGTCCGTGTGTACATCAATAATTGCACTGTGGCGGTAAAAGAAATACATCGGGTAGTCCCCTTCATTTTCCATAACCTCCACCGACTTCTCCACATTTTCCTGAATCCACGAAGCCGGGATGCAGTAGATTAGCGTCATGGACAGAAAAAACACTGCAATTAAAATAACATATATTTTTACGAAGGGCTTTAATCCTTTTATCCTTTTCATTCCCAAATCCAATTCCTTCCTTAACATTTCCTCTCATTTTACTTCATTTTTGATTTCTTGTCATCTCTTTTATTTTTTGTCGTTTTTCGACAGACATTTTCAGGAAACCGTTGCTTTCGACCTTGTTTTGATGTAAACTGGTAAAGATTTATTTGTACTTTCGTTCGGAGGAAATATGAAGTCACTCATAATAAAGCTTTATAAAAAATGTGAAAAATTATTCAAATATCTGTTTTTCTCCGTTTTATCAACGCTTCTGGATACTGCCGTGGTTTGGATTAGCTTTCATATTCTGAATCTGGAGCTTGTAATATCCAATACAGCAGGCGTGGTAACAGGATTTTTTCTGAGTTATTTTCTCTCTTTAAAAACTGTTTTTGATACCCGTCAGGGCATTGACGCATTTGCCGTCTATGGAGGCACCTCTTTAATCGGCCTGATTCTCGCCAATTACCTGATTACCACTGTCTACACGTTTTCCGTCGGATATTGTCCGGAATGGTTTGCGTTCCTGCTAAGCAAGGGCGTATCCATTGTGCTTCCGTTTTTCGTTATGTATTTTATGCGCAAATATTTATACATCTGGTTAAACAAAAGGAGAAAATCCCATGAATAAGCTATATGCATATCTTCCATGCTATAATGAATCCGGCAATATTCAGGCGCTCATCGAAGCCTGGATAGCAGAAAAGGCCGTGCTTTCCGGGGAAGGCTACGAACTGGAGATAATACCGATTGATGATAAAAGCACAGACAATACGCTGGCAATTATCCGTTCCCTGGAAACGCAGTATGAGGATGTCCGGGTCATCGCCCATAAGGTGAATCAGAATCTGGGCGGAGCGCTGTTCACCGCCGTCAGGGACTTTCTGCACCGGGGAGAGCCAAAAAGCCTTATGTGCTTTATGGACGGAGACAACACCCATAAGCCCCTGTTTGTTCACCGTATGATCCGGGAGATTAAAAAGGGCGCAGACTGCGTAATCGCTTCCCGCTACCAGCCGGGAGCCGGAATCAACGGAGTTCCTTCCAACCGTCTGGCTTTAAGCGACGGAGCAAAGCTGTATTACTCCATGATGCTTCACGTTCCGAATGTAAAGGATTATACCTGCGGCTACCGTCTCTACTCCTACTCCATCTTAAGCAGCGCCTACAAAAAATACCAAAAGGAACTGATTACTATGCGCTCCTTCTCCTGTATGATGGAGCTGCTGTATAAATTACATAAAACAGGATGCCGTTTTGCAGAGGTTCCGTTCACACTTTATTATGACAATAAAGTAGGCGCCAGTAAGATGCGTATTTTAAAGACCGTAAAGGACAGTCTTTTTGTGGCGTTGAAGCTGCGGCTGTTCTGTAAATAGCGCTAAAATCTCCGCCCTGTACCCTGTATCAATACAGCAAATACGTTTCACTGAAGGAATATTCACACAGCAGATTATAATGCCGGAATCCGGTATCCGCTGTGATTCCGTTCAGCACCTCCTGCGAATCAAAGCCGCTGCTCCAGTCTTCGGATACATCAATAAACAGCACCACTCCTCTGCTCGTATCCGCCTTCTCCAGATAGGCTTCTGTTTCGCTGCATAAAAAGTCATCCGTCACAAAGATTTCCGGAAACGCTATGAGCAGAAGCATATCCTGTGTGATGGACGCGTCATAATCGGCATCCAGATAAACGCAGGGATATTCTGAATATGGTTTCATAATCTCAAAATTTTCTTTCGGCACATTCTCCACATAAGACGGCTCTGTTGTCAGACCCTTCCACACACATAAAAGAACACACACAGCCAGAAACGGATAAAAGC
>VSNE01000148.1 GCA_009774155.1 Lachnospiraceae bacterium | reverse complement strand
CCATATACAGGAGCACCTCCTTATTAAGTTTACATTGTACAAACACAATAAGTAGATTTTAAAATGTTTTGGCAATTATGTCAAGTGATGCAAAGCCTCTTTTGTGCATTCTGTCTATTGTTCAGCCATACGGTTCCGGATCAGATTCCTGCGCCTCTTTCATCACGGACAGGATATCTCCCATACGAAAGCCCTTCCGAAGCAGGGAAGCCGTCAGCTTCTGCCTCTGCCTTTCATCGCATTTTGCCGGATGATAGTGCTTTTTCTCAAGCTGCCTGCGAATCAATGCTTTCTCGTCGGAATCCTCCAGTTCTTCATATACCTTGCGGATCAGCTCCTTGGAAACCCCTTTCCGAAACAAAAGCTCCTGCTCAATCTGACGGCGGCTTTTCTGACGGCTTCGGTACTCTATATAATTGCGCACATATCGTTCGTCGTCCAGATAGCCGAAGCTTTTCACATAGTCTATCGCCTGTTCCGCGATTGCCGGCTCAAATTCCGCCCCAAGGAGCTTCTCTCTAAGCTGCGCCTCCGTCCGATCCATCCGCTCCAGCAGACGGAGCGCCTTAAGCTTCGCCCTTTTCAGCTCCGGCTCCCGAGGCTGCTGCTTTAAGGACTTCTTCTGATACTGGCAATCCATAATGTTCTCTGACCTTCATCTCTACTTCTTCACAAATCTGGCGATTATCACGGAGATACTGCTTTGCATTTTCCCGTCCCTGCCCGATCTTGGCATCATTGTATGCATACCATGCACCGCTCTTGATAATCACGCCGCAGTTGGCGGCCAGGTCCAGAATATCTCCTACCGTGGAAATACCCTGCCCGAACATAATGTCAAATTCCGCCTCCTTAAACGGCGGAGCAATCTTATTTTTTACAACCTTTACACGGGTATGGTTGCCGATTACCTCGCCGCCCTGCTTCAAAGCCTCTGTCCGGCGCACATCCAGACGAACGGAGGAATAAAATTTTAATGCGCGTCCTCCGGTCGTAGTCTCCGGATTTCCGAACATCACGCCGATCTTTTCGCGGAGCTGATTAATAAAAATGACAATACAGTTCGTCTTGCTGACAATGGAGGTCAGCTTCCGAAGCGCCTGGGACATCAGCCTTGCCTGAAGGCCTACATGAGAATCCCCCATATCACCGTCAATCTCTGCCTTTGGTACAAGCGCCGCCACAGAATCCACAATTACAATGTCAACTGCCCCGGAACGCACCAGCGTCTCTGTAATCTCCAGCGCCTGCTCGCCGTTATCCGGCTGAGAAATATAGAGGTTGTCAATATCCACACCGATATTTTTTGCGTAAACCGGATCTAATGCATGCTCCGCGTCAATAAAGCCTGCAATGCCGCCCCGCTTCTGCACCTCTGCCACCATATGTAAGGCGACCGTTGTCTTACCGCTGGACTCCGGCCCGTAAATCTCAACAATACGTCCCTTCGGCACACCGCCCGCGCCCAGTGCGATATCCAGGCTGAGAGACCCCGTCGGAACGGTCTCCACCTGCATATGTCCGGTATCTCCCAGCTTCATGACAGAGCCTTTTCCGAACTGCTTCTCAATCTGGGACAAAGCCGCATCCAATGCTGTTAATTTATCATTCTTTGCCGCCGTTGCTTTATCATCCTTGCCCATAAAATATCTCCTTTTTATTCTTAGAATTTCACAATACGAACTTTTGTTCGATCTCCTGTATTTATCCTATCTCATTTGCGCGCAGATGTCAAGCAGAATTTTTACTTTTTTATTCCTGCGGGCAATGAGTCAGGCGGACGCGAAGCATCCATTTGACGGATGCCGCGAGAATCAAAACCGGCATCATGAAAAAAAGCGCCCGCAGATGTGTCCGGCGGCGGTACCTCTGCGGGGGCATATGAAACGATTCCTGTATGCGGCTTAAATCAGAAAATATTTCAGCAGAAACAGCGCTGCAAGAACATACATGACCACGCTGATTTTTTTCTCCTTTGTCTTTCCTGATACCAGATTCAGTATCACATAGGAAATGACTCCCATGGAAATCCCTTCGGAAATGCTGTAGAAGAACGGCATTGCAGAGATGCAGATGAATGCAGGAATCCCTTCTGCATAATCAGAAAAATCAATGCCTCCCACCTGATTTACCATATAAAAGCCTACCACAATCAGGGCCGGAGCCGTGGCAAAGGACGGAATCGCAAGAAAAATCGGAGACAGCAGCAGAGAAAGGCCGAACAGAACCGCCGTTGTCATGGCTGTCAGCCCGGTTCTTCCGCCTTCGGACACACCGGACGCGCTTTCCACAAAGGTAGTCGTGGTGGAAGTGCCGAGTACGGCTCCTGCAGTAGTGGCAACCGCATCTGCCAGAAGAGCTCCTTTAATATTCGGAAGCCTTCCGTCTTCATCCAGCATATCTGCCTTGGAAGCCACGCCAATCAGAGTTCCCAGCGTATCGAACATGTCCACAAAGAGAAACGCGACAATAATGACCACAAACTCCGCAAGCGGAATGGCTGAAAAATCCAGCCTGCAGAAAATCGGCGCCAGGCCCGGAACCGAGAGACCCGCCGAAAAATCCGGAAGCAGCCCGTAATATCCAAGCGCCGGATTCGGCACATAAATTCCCGCAAACTGACAGAGAATCCCGAGAATCCAGGTAATCAGAATACCCCATAGAATATTTCCCTTGATCTTTTTAATCACCAGTATCGAAGTAATAAATACCCCTGCAATCGCAAGGACCACCGTGATTCCCACATCACTCATGGATGCCCCCTCCACTGCGTTTAGGGAGAACAGCTCCACCAGCGTCGCCCCGCCGACTACAATCTTCGCATTCTGAAGACCTATAAAGGCGATAAAGAAGCCGATCCCCACCGACACTGCCTTCTTCAGATTCATCGGTATGGAATTAAAGATAGCTTCACGGACATTGAAAAGCGAAAGAAGGATAAAAACCACACCCTCCACAAATACGGCCGCCAGCGCCGCCTGCCACGGATAGCCGTAGCCCAGTACAACGGTATAGGCAAAATAAGCATTCAGCCCCATTCCCGGAGCCAGTGCAAACGGGTAATTCGCAAAGAGAGCCATACAGGACGTTCCCAAAAAGGACGCCAGTACGGTCGCCGTGAACACAGCTCCCTGATCCATGCCCGCAGCGCTTAAGATGCTCGGATTCACCGCAAGAATGTATGCCATCGTCATGAACGTAGTCACACCTGCAAGAATCTCTGTCTTCACGGTCGTGTTATTTTCACTCAGTTTAAACACTTTTTCCAACATTATAGTTCCCTCCTGTGTGTTTTTTTGGCCTCACGCCGGTTATAGTGTAGCACAGCCGGATGGAAAGGTAAATAAAAAGCGCCGCAAAACACATTTTTTCGTGTTCTGCGGCGCTTTTGTGTCTTCTATTTTTTCCAGTGAATCAGCACTTTAAACAGGTCCCCGTCCGTCTCCACTTTGAATGTTCCGTTCTGAAGCTCTGTAAAGCTCTGGGCAATCGCAAGGCCAAGGCCGCTGCCTTCCGTATTGCGGGATAGATCTCCCCGTACAAAACGCTCTGTAATCTCCTCCGGCGAAAAATTCATCTCCGCTGCAGACATATTTTTAAAGCTTAAGAAAACTTCCCCTCCCATGTCCTTCAGTTCAATATATACGCGGGAATGCGGCATGGAATATTTCAGCGCATTCTGCACCAGGTTGTCAATAATCCGGAAGGTTCTCTGGGGGTCCAGGGACAGGACGCTCTTTTCTTCCGGCAGATTCCAGCGGAAATCCAGCGTACTTTCCTGAATCTTATCCTCATTTTCCAGACGAACCTGCTTAATCAGGCTGACCAGATCCACCTCGTCAAAATTCATGGTGATGTTGTCTGTCGTCGCCTTGCTGACCTCAAAAAGATCCTCGATCAAAACCTTCAGTCTCTGGGATTTTTTATCCAGCGTATCAATATAATCCTTCCGCTCCTCCTCTGTAATATCCTCCTTTTTCAGAAGATCCACATAAGTGATAATCGCCGTCAGCGGCGTCTTCAGATCATGAGATACATTGGTAATCAGCTCAGTTTTCATATTCCGGCTGCGCACCTCTTCATTCACTGCCTTCCGAAAACCATTCTGAATGGAGGTAAGCTCATCCCGGACAGGATTAAACAATCCCATATCCTCATCTGTAGGCGTATTCAGATCCCCCTCGGCAATCGTTCTGGTCACATGTAAAAGGCTCTGATAATTCTCCTGAATCTGACCGCACTTTTTCTTAACCAATATATACAGAAGGATAGAATAAATCACCGTTCCCACGATTCCTGCAAACCATGTACAGCACAGAAGTATCACTACCACGCCGTTTAGTCCGACCGCCTTCCAGATATTTCTGGTCAGCTTTTCATCCACCTCAACATCTGTCGCCCAGCGCCAGATACGAAGCCAGAGATTTTTTCCCCACCTGCAGACGGAAATACACAGCATATGATCCTTTAAAGTCCTGATTGGATGAGTGATGTACGGAAGCACCGATGCCGTCAGCCAGTACCAGCAGAAGGCAAAACAGGCCCAGAACGCCCATATAAATACCGCCGATGCCTGGGCGCTCGCATTGCCAAAGCCCATGCTCCGGCAGTCGTCCACAATCTCTCCTCCTATCGTATAGAACCCAAACTCCGGTAAAAAGCTTGTGGTCACCGCAATACCTAAAAACCCTGCCCATGCTGTCAGCTCTGTCGGGAGGCAGAACAGACGTTTTTTTCTGAGCTCCAGCTCCGGAATATTCTGGAGGACCAGCGCTGCCGCGGCCATGAACATAATAATTCCGATTATGGCAACCACATAGCCGCTCATCATATAAGCATTACGCTCCATCCAGTAATTCTCCCAGGTATCATGCCCCTTGGCATCTCCATAGATGCCGAAAGCAAAGGACGCATTCTGAATCGCCGGCACCGGAATCTGCTTTAAAAGCTCGTCATTATTCAAAGCCTTCTCATAAGAGATCTCTTCCATATCTTCTGTCAACTCGTAGGCATATTCTCCCGTATAATCCCCGGGCACCGCCTCATAGTCCATTCCATTATCCGCCATCAGCCTGCTCATGGAAGCCTGCTGAAGGTATCCGAGAAGCTTGCTTTCATCCAGATCCATATTCCAGGATAACCGGATGCTTGGAACTCCTCTGCTGTCATAGGAAATGACAATTCCTGACTGATAATATTCTCTGGCAAATTCCGCGTTTCCGGTCATTGCATCATGCAGGTTCCCGTCTGTTCCGTAATCCTTTTCCACATTTGACGCATAACTTGAATAGTTATTCATGCTCTGCATCGTAGTATATTGATTCCTCATGTTTTTCATCAGTCGGTTGGAGGCCTCCCGGATACTCTTCCGCTCGTCATCGCTTAATTTATTCATATCATAACCCTGGGTCAGATACGTATAGGCATCCATGTCCGGTGTTGTCTCATAGTTCATATAATAAATAGAGGACAGAAGATAACGCTCAAACGCCTCGTCTACATAAAATAGGTCCTCTGTCTTTTTCTCATTCTTCTGATACTCCTCTATATTCTGCCTCGCCCGGTTCCTGAAATACGGATAGGCATTGCACATCACCGTGCTGGAGAGTATTGCACACAGGAGTACGATGATCATACCTTTACTTTTATCTTTATTGCTTTTCCATTTTATAGCCAACGCCCCACACCACCTTTAAATATTTTGGATTTTTAGGATTAATTTCAATCTTTTCCCGGATATTCCGTACGTGAACCATAATTGTATCTGAGTTTACAGCTTTTTCGTTCCAGACCCGCTCATAAATCTCATCTGCGGAAAATACCCTGCCGGGATGTTTCATCAGGAGCAGCAGAATCCGGTATTCCATCGGAGTCACCCTTACCGGAGCTCCGTCCACCCGCAGCTCCACTTTTTCCTCATCCAGCTCCAGACCGCCAATCCTGTAGATATGTTCTTCTTCATTCCTCCCGCCGTTCCGAAGCTTTTCCAGATAACGGCTGTAACGCCGAAGCTGTGAATTCACTCTCGCCAAGAGCTCCAGCGGCGTGAACGGCTTTGTCACATAGTCGTCCGCACCCATATTGAGTCCAAGAATCTTATCCACCTCCTCGGATTTTGCCGAAAGCATAATAATCGGAAAATCGTAGTCCTTCCTCAGCTCCATAACCATCTGAATGCCGTCCTTCCTGGGCATCATCACATCCACAATCGCCAGATGAATCTCCTCCCGGTAAATTACTTCCAGCCCTTCAATTCCGTCCGCCGCCTTGAACACCTCATATCCCTGGCTCTTCAGATAAATTTCGATTCCGTCCCGAATTTCCTTGTCATCCTCTACTACTAACACACGATATTTCTCCATCCTGCTGTCTCCCTGTCCTATTCATATTTTTTTCATGCGCCGCTCCTCTCGCCAACAATCAATCAGGCTTTTCTTCTTTTACAGTTATTTTAGCGGCCTAATCTTAAAAACAAATGCAGATATTTCTAAAGAATTCCTGAAGAAAATCTGCATTTGTCAAAACCTGATTGCTTTTTGTCCTGCATTTTGGCATTTCCTCTTCTTCCCACGCATCTTTTCACTATAAGATCACATGATAATCCTGATAAATCGAAATCATGAAAAAGGAGTTTTCAATGAAAAAAGATAAAACTGCAAATCTTCAGGATTCAGAAGAATACAAGTATATAAAACCCTGTAGCGCCCAGGACTGACACCGTCTGA
>VSNE01000147.1 GCA_009774155.1 Lachnospiraceae bacterium | reverse complement strand
TCAGAAGAGGTTAGAGGAAATGGAGAGAATGCTGGAAATCCGTAATCTGAAAAAAACCTTTTATAAAAATAAGGTTTCTTTTACGGCGGTGGACGGAATTGATTTTTCTGTGGAGAAGGGGGAATGTCTCGGTCTGGTGGGAGAGAGCGGATGCGGAAAAAGCACCGCTGCGAAGCTCATTACCCATCTGATAGAACCGGAGGAGGGAAGCGTGCTTCTGAACGGAGAAGAAACAGTTCATCTGAAAGGCAGGGCGCTTAAGGACTTTTATTCAAAGATTCAGATGGTGTTTCAGACACCGCAGGATTCCTTTGATCCCCGACGTTCACTGGGAGACGGAATTATGGAAGGGATGCGCAACCGCGGGATGAGCCGCAGAGCGGCGAGGGAGCATATGTTTGAATTGCTGGATATGGTTGAGCTGGAAAGAGACCTTGCATCCAGGTACCCCCACGAGGTCAGCGGAGGCCAGTGCCAGAGGGCGGCCATTGCCAGGGCGCTTGCCGCGGAGCCGGAGCTGATTATTTGTGATGAAGCTACCAGCGCGCTGGATGTGACGGTACAGGCCCAGATTATCGAGCTTTTAAGAAAGCTTCGGAAGGAGAGAGGACTTTCCCTTCTGCTGATCTGTCATGACCTGGCGCTGGTACAGGCGCTGTGCGACAAGGTGATTGTCATGTATCAGGGACGGATAGTAGAGGAAGGCAGACCGGACGATGTGATCTGCCATCCAAAGGAGGAATATACCAGGGCCCTTGTAAACTCGGTATTTTAATCCGGGCTTCATTGTCCGCCTGTCTGGGCGCGGAGTGATTTACATAATAAGAAATGAGGAGTGGCAAATGAAAAGAAAAGGTTTGGTAAGAAAAGCCGGGGCTGTTTTTCTGGCGGTTTCCATAGGGGCAGGGGCGCTGGCAGGCGGCGGATCCCCCGGGCCGGCCGATGCCGCGGAAAATACCTCGGAAGCTTCCGAAGGTTCAGAAAATGCCGGTGGAGAGAAGGTATTTTACTATGGAGATACAACATTTAATGCAGAAAATGACGAGTCCGATGTGAATCCTCACAATGGTTATTCCGGATGGGCCTGCATCCGGTACGGAATCGGGGAAACTCTGTTTAAGTATTCGGATTCCATGGAACTGGAGCCATGGCTGGCAGTTTCTTATGAGAATGTGGATGAGAATACCTGGGAAATTACCCTTAGAGACGGAGTGACATTTACCAGCGGCCGAGCCATGGATGCCCAGGCAGTGAAGGAATGTCTGGAGCATCTGACAGAGGCGCACGAACGTGCGAAAGGAGACCTGAAGCTTCAGGAAATGGAAGCAGAGGGCCGGACACTGACAATTAAAACTACGGAGCCGGTACCGGCGCTGATGAATTATCTGTCTGATCCATATGGCTGTATTATTGATATGGAGGCAGGAGTGACCGCCGAAGGAAATGTATCAGGCACCGGCCCTTATATGGCTGCCAGGGTGGAGACGGACAAAGGGCTTACTCTGGTGAAAAATGAGAATTACTGGAATGGCATGCCCCATCTGGATACCATCTATGTACGGACCATCAGTGACGGCGACACTATGACTATGGCCATGCAGTCGGGCGAGCTGGACGGAGCATACGGGCTTCCGTATGCCAGCCTTCCGCTGTTTGCGGGCGCTCCGTACAGCATCTCTTCCTGTGAGACCTCCCGTTCCTTCTTCGGAGCCATGAATTATGCGACGGAGGCTTTACAGGATGCCAATGTGCGCAGGGCGATCGCGGGGGCCATTGACCGGGAAAGCTTTACAAAGATACTTCTGGACGGCAATGGTTCTGCCGCCGCAGGTCCGTTCCCGGCAAGCTTTGCCTATGGAGACAGTACGGTTACGGCGCAGCCCTTTGACCTGGAAGCATCCAGGGAGCTTCTTGCAGAATCGGGGTGGACAGATACGGACGGAGACGGATATGTGGATAAAAACGGCCGAAAGCTTACGATTCGGTGGCTGACCTATCCGAGCCGCCAGGAGCTTCCTCTGCTGGCTGAGAGCGCTCAGGCGACTCTGAAGGAGATCGGCATCGATGTACAGGTAAATTGTACTGCAGGTCATCTGGATTATATCGGCAGCGGGGACTGGGATATTTATGCAAGTGCATTTGTAACCGCGCCTACCGGAGACCCGGAATATTTTTTTACGACCCACTGCATGGACACCTCATCTAAAAACAGAGGCGGATACCACAGCGACAGGCTGGAGGAGCTGGAGCTTCAGATGAGCCGGACCTTTGATACGGCAGAGCGTGCAGGGCTGGCAACCGAGATGACTCAGGTGATTCTGGATGACAACGGTTTTATCTTTGCATCCCATCTGAGAATGTCTATCGTATCCGGAGCAGGAGTCAGCGGACTTACCGCACATCCCTGCGATTATTATGAGATTACGGCAGAGCTGGATAAAAACTAAGAGTTTCGGATGCCGGAAGAAATAACCCCCCGGGAGGCTTGTGAAAGATATAACAAAAAGGTATAATTTCTGATAAGAATTACCCGTCATTGTATGACGGAAAATGAAAATCGGAGTGAACAGAAAAATGAGCAGACAACTGGAAAAAATCCGCCGGTACTGGAACAAAAGAGCGGAAGGATATACGCTGAGCAACCGGGAGGAATTAGAAGGAAGCAGCAAAAGTTATTGGAAGGAAAAACTGCATTGTGCGTTAGACGGAAAGGGCTACCGCAGGGCGCTGGACATCGGATGCGGTCCCGGCTTTTTTTCCATTCTGCTGGCTCAGATGGGTTATGAGGTGACGGCGGTTGATTATACGGAAAATATGCTGGCAGAGGCGAAGAAAAACGCAGATTTCTACGGCGTGCCTGTGGATTTCCGGAAAATGGACGCACAGAATCTGACCTTTGGGGACGGCTCCTTTGATATTGTGATCAGCCGTAATGTGCTGTGGAATCTGGAGGACCCGAGGCACGCTTATGAAGAATGGCTGCGGGTTTTGAGATCCGGAGGCAGCCTTATAAACTGTGACGGCAATTTTTATTATTATGTGAAGGATGCGGATTACGGAGATCGTTCCCGCTGGGAGCATAAGCATATGCAGGGCGTATGCGCCAGTCCCATTGACCGGATTGGAGAATCCCTTCCGATGGCAAAGGAGCTTCGTCCGGTATGGGATGTACATACGCTGGAAATGCTTGGAGTGTCGGATGTGGACAGTATGGTGACAAATGAGCAGCTATTGGACAATGGACACCGGTTAATACTGAACTTTATTATTCATGCGGTAAAATGACAGCGGCCGTATTCGGGCAGCCTATACGGCCACACCCGCCCGCGCCAGAGATTTGCCAAGAGCCAGAGCCGCCGCGTAAGCGCCGATGACGGACAGGATATCCTTCGGCAGATAGGGCAGGGATACCATAAAAAATGCCTGCGGGAAACCGGAACCTGCGATGAAAGAGTAATGAAGGGCTCCTAAAATATGGCAGATCAGAAGACCGGCGATTCCCAGAAGGACTGCCGTTCCTTTTTTCTGTATACGGATTCCGGCTCCGCAGAAAAATACAAGGAATAAAAAGCCGTACAGAAAGCCTCCGGTAAACCCGAAAAGCTTACCGATGCCGGAGGTCATTCCGGTGAACACAGGAAGTCCCATAAAGCCGATCAGCAGGTACAGTGCAACACTGAGGAGTCCTTTTCTGGCTCCGAGCACATATCCGCAGAGGGCGACGGCGAAGGTCTGAAGGGTAATGGGTACGCCGGAGGGCATCGGGATCTGAAGGATGGACAGAACGGCAAGCACAGCGGTAAACATGCCGGTCATGGCGATTTCCGGTACAGATAAAGTATTGTTTTTCATAATATCGTTCTCCTTTATTTCAGTATGCCCCTTATTATAGCTTGATAGTTAACCATTGTCAATTATAAGTTAACAATATAAACCCGCACACTTTTTATGATGAAGCTCAAAAGGTTTTGCTGCCCGGAGAGGCATAGACAGGTTGTATAAAACAGAAAGAAACAGATGAAAAAACAGTGAAGATAGGATATACTGGTAAAAACGGAAGAGAAGAGTAAAAAAACAGCAGCTACCGGGGCAGCTGCTTGAGTTTTTCAAAGGTTTCATCACTGATCACATGCTCCATACGGCAGGCATCCTTTTTGGCAGTCTCTTCATTGACTCCGATAGAGATTAAGAACTGAGAGAGGACCATATGCCGTTCATAGATTTTCAGCGCGATGGAAAGTCCGGAGCCGGTCAGGATCAGATAACCGTTATCGTCCTGCGTGACATAGCCGTTTTCCCGGAGCCGTTTCATGGCAACACTGATGCTGGGCTTGCTGTAGCCAAGATGATTTGCCACATCAATGGAACGTACATTTCCCAGTTCCCTGGAAAGAACGAGGACAGCCTCCAGATAATCCTCCGGTGATTCCTGCATCTTCATATGCTGTTTCCTCCCTTCCGTCTGAGGCGCTGCTGCGCGCCGATACTAAAGCCAGCATAACACAGGGGGAAGGAAAACTCAAGTGTAAAAAGAAAGGCGGACTGCGGATGCCGGAAAAGAGAAAAATACTATTGGCAGAAAGAGCCGTAAGGCTTGCAGGATTCGGGCTTCAGAAGAAGCTTCCGGCCCTGAGCGCAGCTCTTTCCATACAGAACCATGCGTGGACGGATCAGTCCTCCGGTACGGATGCGGAGACATTGTACTGGAATGCAGATGAGATATTGGAACTGTTTTCTGAAAAAGCAGAGAAGCTGCAGAGAAAATACCTGCATCTGGTTCTGCACGGACTGTATCTTCACAGGCTGCGGGGAGCGGGGTATCCGGAGCGTATCTGGTGGCTGGCCTGTGATTTGGCGACGGAGTACCGGATAGACCGGATGCATATAAAAGGATTTGACTGGCCGATACCGGACAGACGGGGACGGCCCTACCGGGATATCCGGGCAGCGGGAGCCGCGTTTTATGAAAATTCCGTGGCGGACTGTCTTATGGGGATGGACAAAGATGCCCTGGAGGAGCTGAAAAGGATATTCCGCATGGATAATCACGAGTTCTGGAGGGGGAAAGGAGATCCGGCCTCCCCTGACCTAAACGGCAGGAAGCTGGTTCCGGCAGAGGAGCTGCGCCGGATGACAGAGGCGGTTCACCGGTGGCGGACGGTATTTGAACAGACGGAGCTTCGCCAGGAGGAGCACAGGCGGCAGGCGGGCGGAAGCTTCGGCACGCAGGAGGAGAAGGTAGTTCTGGAAAAGGAGAGAGGATATGACTACCGGCGCTTCCTGAAGCAGTTTGCAGTGAGCCAGGAGGAGCTTTCTCTGGATATGGACAGCTTTGACTATATCCCATATGATTACAGCAGGCGGATGTATGAAAATCTGGTGCTGTTAGAGCCTCTGGAATACCGGGAGATGCATAAGCTCCAGGAGTTTGTAATTGCGATTGACACGTCCGGTTCCTGCTCCGGGGAGGTGGTACGGCAGTTTCTTAACGAAACATGGGAGATTTTTCAGGAAAAAGACAATTTTTTCCGGGATATGCGGATTCATCTGATACAGTGCGACTGCCTGATACAGGAGCATGTCTGTGTGACGTGCCGGGAGGAATGGAAGGATTATCTGGAGCATATGACCGTGAAGGGGCATGGAGATACGGATTTTACCCCGGTGTTCCGGCTGGTGGAGCGGATGCTCCATGAGGGAGAGATCAGACATCTGAAGGGACTCCTTTATTTTACGGACGGGGACGGTATCTATCCGGATCATAAGCCGGATTATGAGACTGCTTTTGTATTTTTAAACGAAAAACTTAGAAAGGGAAGGGCGCCGGACTGGGCATTGACGCTGACCCTGGACAGAGAATTGGAGACAAAGACATGAATATACAGGAGGCAAAGGAAGAAATCATCCGGACCGTATGTGCGTATACGGCAAAAGATGACTATGGGTGCTTCTGCATACCGACAGTGCGCCAGCGCCCGGTGCTTCTGATGGGGCCGCCGGGGATCGGAAAAACTGCGATTATGGAGCAGGCGGCGGAGGAATGCAGAGTGGGGCTGGTGGCTTATACAATCACCCATCACACCAGGCAGAGTGCGGTCGGACTGCCGCAGCTTGTGAAAAAGCAGTTTGACGGCAGGGAATATACGATGACAGAGTATACAATGAGCGAGATTGTGGGTTCTATTTATGAATACCAGGAGCGTACCGGGCATCGGGAAGGAATTCTGTTTATCGATGAGATCAACTGTGTGTCTGAGACGCTTGCTCCGACGATGCTTCAGTTTCTTCAATATAAGACGTTCGGAAACCATAGGGTGCCGGAGGGCTGGGTGATTGTGGCGGCGGGAAATCCGCCGGAGTGCAACCGTTCCGTAAGGGAGCTGGATATGGCGGCTCTGGATCGGGTGAGGATTCTGGAGGTAGAAGCGGATTTTGATGTCTGGAAGGATTATGCGCTGCCCCGGGGCATCCATCCGGCAGTTTTATCCTATCTGGAGCTGCATCCGGAGCACTTTTATCAGGTGACCCTGACCCATGATAAGCGGGAATTTGTTACGGCAAGGGGCTGGGAGGATTTGTCCGTGCTGCTTGCGGAGTATGAACGGCAGGGCTTTATTGCAGACAGAAGCTTTATGGAAGAGTTTTTGAGGATACCGAAGGCCGCATCCGATTTTGCCGCTTATTATCAGCTTTACAGAACCTATCTTGGAATCTATCAGATTCCCGAGCTGGCGGAAGGAAGGCTGTCTGAGGAGGCCCAGGGAGAGCTTAAGCTCCGCCTGATGTCTGCGCCGGGGGATGTGCG
>VSNE01000146.1 GCA_009774155.1 Lachnospiraceae bacterium | reverse complement strand
GTTCCTATGTGGCAACTCTTTGCTTCTCCGGAAGAAGTACAACCAAAGAAAGACGGTCTATCTCTCACTTGTCCTCACTGCGGAAAAGAAATACATATGGATATGGATATTTTGTTTGGATTAATGAATAATGTGTTTAAATGTGGAGAATGTGGATTCAAAATAGAATCATCAAGCTATATATTTGATTATGAAGAAACCGATATAGTGGAAGATTAGAGCTGTGACTTTAGCTTATTTTGATATGAGTTTATCAAAACAGTAGAGTAGTAAAAACCCCCAATTCTTACTACAATTTTACTACGTTTCACGGCTCCAACCTGTCGCATTTTACCCCGTTTTGCTTGCTCTGTGTTTTTTAACAATTTTCATCAGAAAAACAAACCTCGCAAAACGTGCCAAACATAAGCAAATCAACGCATTTCAGGAGGAATTTTTATTATGATTAAGATACTTTTTGTCTGCCACGGCAATATCTGCCGTTCCCCCATGGCAGAGTATGTGATGAAGGACATAGTGGAAAAGAGTGGGCTTTCAGACTGTTTTTATATTCATTCCGCCGCTACCAGCACAGAGGAGATTGGAAACGGCGTGCACAGGGGAACGCGGGGGAAGCTGCATGAGATGGGAGTTTACTGCGGGGATCACCGCGCCGTACAGATGAAGCGTTCGGACTATGAGAAATATGACTATCTTCTCGGCATGGATTCCTGGAACATCCGGAATATGAAACGAATTGTCGGGGAAGATCCGCAGGGGAAGATCTGCCGTCTGCTGGATTTTGGAAACAATCCCAGAGATATTGCAGACCCATGGTATACGGGAAATTTTGATGTAACCTATGAGGATATTGTGGAGGGATGTGAAGCGCTGTTCGCTCATATCCTGAAGGAGGATATGGCTTGAAGCTGATACATTGCGCGGATCTTCATCTGGATGCCAGGATGGAATCCAGCCTTCCCAGGGAGAAGGCCAAGGAACGGCGCCTCGAGATTTTGCGGACATTTACAAGAATGGTGGAGCAGGCATCAGAAGAAAGCGTGGATGCCATACTGCTCTGCGGAGATGTTTTTGATGCAAAGACAATATCCGCACGGGCCAGGAACTGTGTGCTGGATGCGATTTTGCAGCATCCGCAGATTACTTTTTACTATCTTCAGGGAAATCATGATCAGAACGGCTTTCTGAATGATCTGGAAGAGCTTCCGGAAAATCTGAAAACATTTGGCCCTGGCTGGACTACCTACAAGCAGGGGGAGGTGTCCATTACCGGGGCGGAGCTTTCGGATCAGACTGCGGACCGGATTCTGGATCGTTTGTTTCTGGATATATCCGGAATCAATATTGTCATGCTTCATGGAATGGCGGCCGAATATGGAGGAAAGGAAGAGAGAGGAGGATTTTCTCTCAGAAAGCTCCGGAACCGGAATATTGATTATCTGGCGCTTGGACATATACACAGCTTTCGCCGGGAAAGGCTGGATGACCGGGGCGTGTGGAGCTACTGCGGCTGTCTGGAGGGACGCGGCTTTGACGAGTGCGGGGAAAAGGGATATGTGCTTCTGGAGGCTCAGGACGGTAAAGTAAAGAGTACATTCGTGCCGTTTGCAGGGCGTATACTCCACGAGATTGCGGTCGATATTTCCGGCCTGATGATACAGGAGGAGATACAGAGAAAGATACAGGAAGCAGTTGAAGAAATCCCCCGGAAGGATATGGTGAAAATTGTTCTGACAGGGGAAGTGTCCCCGGAAGCGGAGAAGGATACGGTCTGGATTGAAAAATGGCTGGAGGACGATTACTATTTCCTGAGAGTGAAGGACGAAACGAGGCTTGCCGTCTGTCCGGAGGACTACCGGTACGATATTTCTCTGAAGGGGGAATTTGTCCGTCTGGTACTGGCAGCCCGGCTGCCGAAGGAAGAGAAAGAACAGATACTAAGACTTGGCATCCGGGCCTTGGCAGGGGAGGAATAGGATGCGGATTCAGAAGATACATATTGAAAATTTCGGAAAGCTGCATGATTTTGACATGGAGCTGCAGGACGGGCTGAATACGGTCCGCGCAGACAATGGATGGGGGAAATCCACATTGGCTGCATTTATCAAAGCGATGTTTTATGGTCTGGATTATACGACAAAACGCTCTCTGAAGGAAAATGAGCGGAAGAGGTATATGCCCTGGCAGGGCGGCCTGTTCGGAGGAAGCCTGGAATTCCGGACAGGGAAAAAGGCATACCGGGTGGAGCGCAGCTTTGGGGCGAAGGATAAGGAGGACACGTTTGCACTCTATGATTTGAGTACAGGACTTGAGAGCGGAGATTATCCGAAATGTCTGGGAGAAGAGCTTTTCCATCTGGATAAGGCGGCCTTTGAGAGGAGCGGCTTTTTTGCACAGCACGATGTTGCAGCAGGGATCAATGACAGCCTGAACGCGGCGCTTACCCATGTGGAGGAAGACGCCGCAGATATGCAGAACTATGAGAGAGCGGCTGCTTCCCTGGAAAACCGGATGAAATATTATCGTAAGCTCGGCAACCGGGGGCAGATTGGAAAGCTGGAGGAAGAGCTTCGGGGGATTCGGGAGACGCTTCAGGACTGCAGGAATCAGGAAAAGGCAGCCCGGGATTGGAAGGAACGGATAGCGTCCGGAGAACAGAAGGAACAGGAGCTGCTTGCGGATATCCGGACTCTGGAGGCTCAGATAAAAAATGCTCAGGAATACGGTGAAAAATCCGCGAAAAAAGCGCAGCATGATTTATTAAAAGGTCAGGCGCTGGAAAAAGAGGAACAGTTAAGGCAGGCTGCGGCTGCGCTTGGGGAATATACAAGCGCGCCTGCGGGTGAGAAAGAGTTGGATCGGTGCCGGGAGATGATTTACCAGACAGATACGCTCCGTGTACAGGAGGAAGCAGCAAAGGCGGAGGTACGGCAGGCAGAGGAGCATATGAAAATGCTTGAGGCGGAGATAGAAGAACAGCCGGGGCTTCATATGGGCATCTGCATTTTGGCAGGCTTTCTGGCGGCGGCCGGGGCGCTGGCAGTTTTCCTGAGATGGTTTGTGCCGGGAGTATTGCTTCTGACAGCGGGGGCTCTGGCGGCTTTTTTGGAAATACGCAGAAGGCATCAGGTACAGGCACAGGTCAAAGTCCTGGAAGAGGAGCTTGCTTCTGCGTCGCAGGAGCTGCAGGATGCGGAGGATATATACGATACTTTTCTTGAAAAACGGGAAAGACTGGAAAGCCGGATCTGCCGTTTCCTGCATGTGCCGGGGGGGACGGATGCCCAGAAGCTGGAATCCTGCTGGAAGCTGGAACGGCAGAGAAGTCAGGAATACGGAATGAGGAAGCAAGCCTATGAGGCCAGCCGCAGAGAAGCCCAGAGAAGCAGAGAAGCATGGCTTCAGTTCAGACAAGGATTTTCGGAGGAGGAGCTTACGGCTTTTCTGAATCTGCAGGAACCGGAGGAAGAGGTTTCAGAGGCGCAGTGGAAGCTGGAGCGGAAGAGGAAGCTTCGGGAGGAGCTTCTTAAGGAACAGAGGGATCTTCATAATCAGATGAAGGCGCTGGAAGAAAAAGCGGAGCAGATTCCGGAGCTGGAGGAGGAAGAGGAACGGACTGCCGGGGAGCTGGAGGCCGCAGTGAAAGAACACGGGCTTCTGGAAAAGACATTAAAATATTTAAAGGCGGCCAGAGAACAGTTTTCCGTCCGTTATCTGAAGGAGCTGCAGCAGGGGCTTTTATATTATCTGAAGCTTTTGGAACCGGATTACGGACAGGAGCCGTCTATGGATGTAAAGCTGAAGCTGAAGATTCGGGAGGCAGGTGCCTCTCGGGATCTGGATTATTTCAGCGCCGGCTGGCAGGATCTTTTTCAGATAGCCGAGCGTCTTTCTGTGGTGGACGCTCTTTATAAAAATGAGCAGCCGGTCCTGATTCTGGATGATCCGTTTGTGAATCTGGATACGGCGAAGTATAAAAGAGCCATGGAATTACTGGAAGCATTATCGGAAAAAAGACAGATGATTTATTTCACCTGCCGTACATAAAGGAGAAGGAACGGACAGTCTTTAAGCAGACTGTCCGTTTGCTTTTCTGAAAAGCGGATGATGTTTTCTTGCATACAAATAGGTAGCTGCATGCGCGGCGGCCGTCAGCAGCCAGGATACAGGATAGGATACAAGCAATACGCCCTGGGTGGGAAACCATGCAAATGCGGTTGCGATCCAGATGACCCGGAACAGGCACGCGCCTGACAGAGAGACAATCATTGGGGTAATGGCATATCCAAGTCCCCGCATGATTCCCATAATAATCTCCATAATACCGCACAGAAAGTATGGAGCGCTGATCCATAAAAGTCTTACCTTTCCTGCTGCAATGACTGCAGGATCGGAAGAATAAATGGACAGAAGCGGCGTGGAGAAAAGGTTTACTCCGATTCCCATAAGAAGCCCGACAACAGTTACCAGTCCCAGGCAGGAGAAAAGAATCTGATTGATTCGTTCCGCTTTTCCTGCTCCGTTGTTCTGGCTGGTGAAGCTGACGGTTGCCTGGTGGACGGCGTTCATGGAAATATAGACAAATTGCTCAATACTTGCTCCGGCGCTGTTTCCTGCCATGACGACAGATCCAAAGGAGTTAATCGAGGACTGAATCAGTACATTGGAAAAAGAAAACAAGGAGCTTTGGATTCCGGCGGGCAGTCCGATTTTCATCATTCTGCGCAGCCGTCCGGGATGAATGTAGAGCCTTCGGATATCCAGACGGCACGGGCCGTCCATCCGGCACAGACAAATGAGTATCAATACCGCGCTGATGCACTGGGAAATAATGGTTGCCAGTGCAACTCCCGCCACATCCAGGTGCAGGCAGATGACAAAAAATAAATTCAGAACCACATTGATGGCGCCTGCGGCCGACAGAAAATAAAGCGGCCTCTTCGTATCGCCGGTGGCGCGCAGAACGGCGCTTCCGAAATTATATACCATATTTGCAGGCATTCCGATAAAGATAATTTTCAGATAGAGAGCAGCCTTGCTCAGAACATCCCTCGGCGCGCCCATCCAGATCAGAAGCGGTTTTGTAAAAAGCAGTCCGATCACAATCAGAGCAATGCCTGAAAGCATGCTGACGGTTATGGCTGTATGTACATTGTCCCGGGTTCCTTTTGTGTCGTTGCTTCCCAGGGTATGGCCTACCATGACGTTGGTTCCGATAGAAAGTCCGATGAAAAGATTAATTAAAAGGTTGGTCAGTGAACTGGTGGAGCCGACTGCTGCCAGGGATTCACTTCCGGCGAACCGGCCGACCACGATGACATCGGCTGCATTGAACAGAAGCTGCAGACAGCCTGACAGCATCAAAGGCAGACTGAATGCAATGACCTTGGGCAGTACAGGGCCATTGCACATATCGATCTTATAGGATCTTTTGGACATCTTTGTCCCCTCCATTTTGAACCATGTTTTTGTATGATGTTTTACGTTGGCTTTTTTTAGATATCTTTTGCTAATATAAGACTGGTTTTTGGGTTTGTCAAGAGCGATTTACGGGATTTTTTAATCTGTGCCTGCACGGGAAACAGAAACAGGCATTTTTTGTAAATAAAGTTGACATTTAACAGATAATTTAATAAGATCAGGCTGAAAATTAACTTTAAGAAAAAGTGTTTTGGGTAAAATCAGCGCGGTAAAAAGTATTGAAAGGAGCCTTGATGAATATGGCAATCAGATTTGATGAAAAAAAGAAAATGTTTCAGTTGAATACAGCGCACAGCACGTATTTAATCGGACTGACCCCGGAAGGGTATGTGGGACATGTTTATTATGGAAAAGGTCTGCATAATATGTGCGGAGGATACCTTCTGCGTACAGAGGAGCTGCCCTTTACCCCGTCAGTGAACGAGAGGGAGAAGATTTCCTTTCTGGAACGCTTCCCGTCAGAATATCCTACCGGAGGAATCGGAGATTACCGGGAAAGCTGCCTGGATGTAAGGAACGAATCAGGAAGCATCGGGTGCGAGCTTTTGTTTGAGTCCTGCCGTATTCAAAAGGGGAAGCAGGGGCTTCCCGGACTGCCTGCCTCCTTCGGAACAGAGGAAGAGGTGGAGACTCTGGAAATTTTGTGCGAGGATAAAATTCTGAAGCTGCGGGTGACTCTGTCCTATTCTGTGTTTGCGGCCTGTGATATTATTACCAGAAGCGTCCGGGTTGAAAACGCAGGAAATCAAAGTCTCCGTCTGGAGAAGGTGTACAGCGCCTGTCTGGATATGGACAACCGGGAGTACGAGATGCTTACGCTGACAGGAAGCTGGGCCAGGGAGAGGCATATTCAGAGGGGGCGTATCCGGTATGGAAAACAGCTCGTCTCTTCTGTAAGAGGAGAATCCGGCCATCAGGAACATCCTTTTATAGCATTGGTGACGCCGGATACTACGCAGGAAACCGGAGAAGTGTATGCGATGAATTTCGTTTATTCGGGAAATTTTATCGCGCAGGCGGAACTGAACCAGTTTGATCAGGTGAGGATGGTTATGGGAATCCACGGGGACGGTTTCTGCTGGAATCTGAAGCCGGGAGAGGTTTTCCAGGCACCGGAGGCAGTGCTTGCCTATTCTTCCGAGGGACTTGGAAAAATGACGAGAAATCTGCATGATTTTTACCGGGGACATCTGATACGCAGTGTATATAAATATAAGAAACGTCCGGTTCTTATCAATAACTGGGAAGCTACTTATTTTGATTTTAATTCGGAAAAGCTTCTGGATATTGCCCGGAGCGCCAAAAAGTACGGCATTGAAATGCTGGTTATGGATGACGG
>VSNE01000145.1 GCA_009774155.1 Lachnospiraceae bacterium | reverse complement strand
GCTCCCAGTATTCTACCTGGCAGCGTTCTCTTCTTCCGCAGCTTCTTCAGTGCGGCCTGCAGGTGATTGAGGACTATGAGAAATTAAATGAGGAGCAGGGGAGATATGTGGACCAGTATTTTGTGGAGAATGTATATCCGGTGCTGACCCCTATGGCAGTGGACTCTTCCCGCCCCTTCCCGCTGATTGTGAATAAGACATTGAACCTGGGAGCATTGCTGAGAAAGAAAAACGAAGAGAATGGGGAGCTGGAATTTGCCACTGTACAGGTTCCGGCGGTTCTTCCGAGGATCATCGGGATTCCTCCGGTAGAAAAGAATGTAAAATCCGTTATTCTTCTGGAAGAAGTCATTGCCAGAAATATGTCCCAGCTTTTTCTCAGCTATGACGTGCTCTGTGTCCATCCGTACCGGATTATGAGAAATGCGGACCTGACGATTGATGAAGACGAGGCGTCTGATCTTCTGAAGGAGATTCAAAAGCAGTTAAAGAAGCGTCAGTGGGGCGAGGTGATCCGTCTGGAGGTGGACGATAAGATGGACAAACGCCTTCTGAAGATTCTGAAGAAGGAGTTTGAGATTAAGGAGGATTCCATCTACCGGATTGGCGGTCCTCTGGATCTGACGTTTCTGATGAAAATGTACGGGCTGGAAGGCTTTGATGATTATAAAGAGCCCCGGTACCTTCCCCAGCCGGTGCCGGAGCTGACCGGGCAGGCGGATATCTTTGAAGAAATCCGCAAAAGGGATATTCTTCTCCATCATCCGTACCAGACCTTTGACCCGGTTGTGGATTTTGTGAAAAAAGCGGCAAAGGATTCCCAGGTGCTTGCAATTAAGCAGACACTGTACCGTGTCAGCGGCAATTCTCCGATTATCGCGGCGCTTGCCCAGGCGGCGGAGAACGGCAAGCAGGTATCGGTGCTGGTGGAGCTGAAGGCGCGCTTTGATGAGGAAAATAATATTGCCTGGGCGAAGATGCTGGAGCGTGCGGGCTGTCATGTGATCTATGGTCTGGTAGGACTTAAAACACACAGCAAAATTACGCTGGTAGTGCGCCGGGAGGAGGACGGCATCCGCAGATATGTGCATCTGGGAACCGGCAATTATAACGATTCCACGGCAAAGCTTTATACAGATATGGGGCTTCTGACCTGTTCGGAATCTATCGGAGAGGATGCGACGGCTGTGTTCAATATGCTGTCCGGATATTCGGAGCCGGCAAGCTGGAACAAGCTGTCTTTGGCACCCTTGTGGCTTCGGGAACGCTTCCTGACGATGATTCAGCGGGAGAGCGCCTACGCGAGAAACGGAGAACCGGCGCATATTGTGGCGAAGATGAATTCCCTGTGCGATCCGGAACTGATCGGGGCGCTCTATGAGGCCAACGCCGCAGGAGTGAAGATCGATCTGATTGTCCGCGGCATCTGTTCCCTGAAGGTGGGCATTCCGGGAATCAGTGACAATATCAGTGTACGTTCCATTGTGGGAAGTTTTCTGGAGCATACCCGGATTTACTACTTTTTAAATGGCGGCCAGGAGGAGGTTTATCTTGCCAGTGCGGACTGGATGCCCAGAAATCTGGATCGCCGGGTGGAGATTCTGTTTCCCATTGAAAACGAAAATCTGAAAAAAGAGGTCATGCATGTGCTGGAAATTCAGCTCCAGGATACATTAAAGGCGCAGATTAAGCAGACGGACGGCTCTTATGAAAAGGTGGACCGCAGAGGCAAGCCGGCCCTGTGCGCCCAGGAATATTTTATGGAGTACGCAAGGAATCTGAATAAGTCCCAGGAGGATATGCTTCATGACCGGGTATTTATTCCGGCGGAGCCGATGGAAGAGTAGACGATGACAGACAAAAAGGTACTGTTTCTGGATATGGACGGAACAACGCTGGATGATAAACAACGGATATCCGAAGAGAATATGCAAGCCCTCAGAAGGGTTGCGCAGGCGGGCCATGAGGTGGTCATTGCAACAGGCAGAACCTATTCCAGCGCTGCCTATTTAAGAAAGCATTATGGATTGGATCGGATTGGATGCCGCTATATGATTGTGTGCAATGGCGCGGCTATTCTGGACTGTGAGACCGGGGAATTTTTGTTTTCCAGAACGCTTCCGCTGGAGCATGCATATAATCTGATTGATGCTGCCAGAAGGGAAGGGGTTTACCTTCATACCTATGCTTCGGATAAGGTTCTGACAGAACAGGACGATGAGAACCTGGCGCATTATATCAGCAGGACAAATATGGAGGTTCTGATTGTACCGGATTTGAAGGCGGCCCTGAAAGCGCCGCCCTATAAGATGCTGGGAATCAATGTACATGAGCAGAAGGCGCTGTGCCGGTTTAGGGATATGCTGTCAGGATGGTCAGAGGATAAAGTGGACATGTATTTTAGCTGTGCGGAATATCTGGAGTTTGTGCCCAAGGGCATCAGCAAAGGCGCCGCCCTCCGTATATTCTGTGAACGGATGGATATTCCTGCAAAGAATACGGTTGCAGCCGGAGACGAGAACAATGATATTTCGATGATAAAAGCCGCCGGTGTGGGATGCGCAGTGGCCAATGCGTCAGAGAACGTAAAGGCCAGCGCGGATTATGTGACCGTAAGAGATCACAATCATTCTGCGGTTGCGGAGATTGCAGAACGTTTTATGCTGGATGACGGTTAAAGCTTTACCCGGAACAGCTGCCGCTTTAATGTGTCCCAGTGGAAAGGAATCAGCGGATACAGGTACTGATGTCCTGAGAAGGTCCGGCATCCGAGCAGACATGCCGCAATAACAAGCAGTCCTCCGATAAAGCCTGCAAGACTGAACCAGCAGGTGAAAAGCAGAAGCAGAACACGCATAAATTTGATTGCATAGTTCAGCTCCACATTGGATTGAGAATAATTGGCAATGGTTACAAATGCCATATAGAGCATAACCTCAGCATTAAACCAGCCGGAATTGACGGCAAATTCCCCTATGACCAGACCGGCGATCACGGAGAGCGGCGTACTGAGCATATCCGGCGTGTGGATAGCTGCAAGCCTCAGACCGTCGATAGCCAGCTCCAGCAGGAGGAACTGCCAGATAAGAGGAATATTTACCGTATCCTGTATTTTGATGAATTCAAGGGTTGGCGGAATCCATTCCGGGTGCTGCATGTAAAGAAGAAACAGCGGTGTCAGAATCAGAGACATGATCATAATCAGGAATCGGGAAAGTCTTAAATAGGTTCCGGTAATCGGAGGGAAATAATAATCGTTTGCCTCCTCCGTAATGGCGAACAGACTGGTTGGCAGTATGATTGCGGACGGCGAATTATCCACCAGCACTACGATATTTCCTTCCAGAATGGAGGCGGCGGCCGTATCCGGCCGTTCTGTCAGGTGAAATTTTGGGAAGGGGTTGAACCAGTGTCCTGGAAGAAGCAGCTCGGACAGGCTTTCCTGATTCATAGTCAGTGCATCTACGGAAATGGACTGGATTCGGTTTTTCAGCTTCCGGAGACAGGCCATATCCACCCGATCCTGCATATAGCAGAGGACGATATCGGTCTGTGTACTTTCTCCGGCAGTCTGCATTTCCATGCAGAGCTTTGGGGAACGTATCCTGCGCCGGATTAACGCCGTGTTGAATACAACCGTTTCCACGAAACCGTCCCTGGAACCGCGCAGGGTCCGGTCCTTCAAAGGCTCCTCCACGCTTCTTGCAGGGTATGTCCGGCAGTCGATGGCAAGACAGCCTGACATGCCGGGGAGAAAGAGGCAGGGAACTCCGGACAGCAGGTTTTTCAGTACATCGTCCATATCTGTCAGCACCTCGGTTTCGATGTACGGAAGGCTCTGTACCTGGAACTGTTCCAGAGAAGCCGGCAGATCCTCGGGCTTCAGGCTGTAGAAATATTCCAGTATTTTTTCTAAAATATCATCTTTTACAAGTCCGTCAATAAAGAACAGGCTGGCGCTTCGGTCTGCAATCAGCAGATGCTTTTCCAGAATATCAAAATTCCGGTCTGTGTCAAGAATACGGCGCAGACCGGAGAGATTTTCTTCATAATTATCAGATAATTTTTTCATTGTATCACCTCATGGACAGTATACCCATAAGGTGATGAAAATTATTCGGAAAGCACCTGTTTCCACAGATTGTTATATGCTTCCTCGGCCTCTTCCCCAAGATACCGGAAGGTTTCACAGCGGGAGAGCACTTCGTTGCCCGGAAACAAAGCTTCATTATTAAGGATGTCTTTGTCCTCAATTAAGTCCAGAGCCCCCGTATTCGGGGTGGAGTAATAGATGTATTCAAAATTCATCAGGGCAATGTCCGGACGGCACATAAAGTCGATCCATTTTTCCGCATTTTCTTTGTTTTTGCAGGTAGAGGGGATACACCAGCAGTCCAGCCATACATTGGAGCCTTCCTCCGGAACCACATACTGAAGATTTTCGTTTTCACTTTTGCATATGGTTGCTTCTCCGGAGTAAATAACGCCGATGGCGGCTTTTTCTCCGATCATCATATCGCGTACCTCATCGGTTGTATATTTCAGCACCAGAGGCTTCTGCGCAGACAGTACGGCGGCGGCCTCATGAAGCTCCCCGCTGTCTGTGGAATTCAGAGAATACCCGCAGGAAATCAGTGCCGGGGCAAAGACATCCCGGGGATTGTTCATCATAACGATATTATCCGCATATTTTTCATCCCAGAGAGCGTTCCAGCTTGTGATCGGTTCCTCCACCATAGTTTTATTATAGAGAATGCCTACCGTTCCCCACATATAAGGAACCGCATGGGTTGCCTGGGGGTCAAATTCCTTTACGGTTTCCATGTAGTCAGGATCGATGTTGGAGATATTCGGGATGTTGTCATAATCAAGCTCCAGAAGGAGATCGTTGTCCAGCATTTTCTGAATCATGTACTCGGACGGACATACCACATCCCAGTCGGCAGCGCCGTTGGCAATGATAGGGTACATATCCTCGTTTGTATCATAGGTTTTATAATTGACTTTGATTCCGGTTTCCTCCTCAAACATGTCAATTACATCCTCGTCAATGTATTCTCCCCAGTTATAGACATTGAGTTGTCCGTTTTCCCCTGCGGAAGAGCTTCCGCATCCGGTGGAAACAGCCGCCGCCAGACAGCCGCATACAAATAAAATTCTTTTTTTCATAACGATCCTCCATTCAGTTTTTATTGCGCGGATTCAGATTCATAAGCAGCAGTACGAAAAATACTGCCAGAAACATCATCGTAGAGAGGGCGTACATTTCCGGCTTGATGCCTTTGCGAAGCTCGGAATAAATCAGCGTTGACAAGGTATCAGCGCCAAGTCCCTTTACAAAGTGCGTGATCACGAAATCATCCAGGGACATAGTAAAGGAGAGAAGGAATCCGGACAGCACCCCCGGCATAATATCCGGCAGCACAATCTGGAAAAAGGCCTGCCGTTCCCCGGCGCCTAAATCCAGGGCCGCCTCATACATGGACATATTGAGCTGCTTCAGCTTCGGCATGACGCTTAAAATAACATAGGGCAGGTTAAAGGTAATATGTCCTATCAAAACAGTGCCGAATCCCATCTCAAAATGGATTCCTGCTTTGGCAAGCAGATCTCCCGCGGTAATAAACAGCAGCATAAAGGCAATACCTGTTACGATTTCCGCGTTCAGCATAGGAATGTTCGCAATGCTTAAACAGATACTTTGTTTCCGTTTTTTCATATGATGGATTGCAATGGCGGCAGAGGTTCCCAGTATCGTTGCAATGACGGCAGACAGCAGGGCAATCAGCAGCGTGTTGCCGAGGGCTGCAAGAATCGTTTTATTTTCAAAAAGCTTCTCATACCACTTTAAGGAGAAGCCTCCCCACTTTACAGAGGTTCTGGAATTGTTGAAGGACAATACCATCAGCGTCCCAATCGGCGCATACAAAAAAAGGACGATCAGAGACAAGTAAAAACGGGAAATCCATCTTTTGATCATAATACATTGCCCTCCCCGTCATCATATTTGCTGGTCAGAACCATGCTTACAATGATAAAGAGCATCAGTACGAGAGACAGTCCGCTCCCTATGTGCCAACTGGTTCCTTTCATAAACTCCTGCTCAATGACATTTCCGATGAGCAGAATCTTGCCTCCGCCCAATAAGGTGGAGATAACAAAGGTAGTCAGAGACGGTACGAATACCATAGTAATACCGCTGATGACCCCCGGAAGGCTCAGAGGAAAAACAACTTTATATAAAGTCTGGAAGCTGTTCGCGCCCAGATCCCTTGCCGCATTGACCACATTTACGTCGATTTTGGAAATGACATTGTAGATGGGCAGAATCATAAACGGCAGGAAGTCATAGACCATGCCGAATACGATAGCGGCGGGAGTATTGATAATTTTAAATCTCGGGAGCCCGAAAGCCTTCAATATTGTGTCCAGGACTCCGTTGGTGTCCAAAAGAACTACCCAGGCCAGCGTTCTTAACAGGAAATTCATCCACATGGGCAGGATAAACAAAAAGATGATAAATCCTGATTTTCCCATTTTACTGCCGGATAAAATCAGAGCCAGCGGATAGGCAAGCAGCAGACAGACAGCAGTGCTTAAAAGGGACAGTCCAAGAGAAAGGAACAGTGCCTTTGAATTTTCTGCCGTGGCGACCGCCGCCAGGTTTGACAGAGTGAAAGCTCCCGTCTTATCGGTCAGACCATAATATATGATGAACAGCAGCGGAATGATAATAAATGCGGCTGCCCATGCCAGATATGGATAGGAGAGTGATTTTTTATACATCCAGCGCCACAGCCTCCTCGTCTTTGGATTCAGGTTTATTCATAATCTGAATATTAAAAGGATCTATTTTAATAC
>VSNE01000144.1 GCA_009774155.1 Lachnospiraceae bacterium | reverse complement strand
AAAAGGAGGATGAGGAACTCGAAAAAACTGCATAATTTTTCAACTTTTTTTGTCCAAAGTATTGACATAGGTCCAAATGTCTCCGGTCGGAAGAATGGTCAGATGGCAATTACCACAATTACATCCTCCGTATATCATACCTTCCTCTATTGTTTCCGGAATCTTGAACGCCCCGGTTTCGTACTCATACAATGTCCAAAGATGGTCTTTCTTGTTGAAATACGTCTCACATCCTTTTCTTTCATATTCTTTAAATTTTTTATCACAGTCTTCAAGAAGCCTGCGGTAGCGCGCTGGATCAATCCCTATGTCTTTTTCTTTACTGGTCGGACAATATCGGGCGAAGGCAAATACATCTACCTTATGTGCAACAACTGTATCTATAATATCCGGGATTTCTTCAATATTCGTACCGGAAACAGTTGTCATAACCACACTTCGGATTCCCGCATTTTTAATACAGGAAATCTTCTCAAGGGTGATGTCAAAGCTGCCCGGTTTACGGAACCAATCATGTGTTTCCCTCATGCCATCCAAAGAAAGCTGGTACTTCTGGCAGCCATATTCTTTCAGCTTACGGCATATGTCATCATTCAGATGAAATGGATTTCCGAGGATTGTAAAAGGAATTTCATTCCTTTTCATAAGAGAAAGCAATTTCCCAAAATCTGGATGCAGGATCGGATCACCGCCCGTAATGTAAAAGTATGGCTGTCTGTTATACATTTCACAAAAATCCAGGCAGTTGTAGAAAGTGTCCTCCATCTGCGCCCAGGTCATAGCATCTAATTTCTTGCAGTTATCTTCTGAAAAAATATAGCAGTGCTTACACCTCTGGTCACATTCATCTGTAATATGCCATTGAAAAGAAAAATACTGTTTCATAATTTCGACCTCTCTTTATGTAGAATCGGTTTTACCGAATAAATTTCGTATGCTCCCGGCAGGAGCTTCCCGCCGGGAGCCGTTCTGGTCGTAGAAGGAACGGTTTACTTATCGCCAGCGCCACATGCTGATCCACAAGCCGTCGGTTTTTCTTCCGACTTGTCGGAAGCTCCGCAAGCTGAACCTGTATTGTTTCCGTTCCATCCAGTTAAGTTAGAAAGTGCCATTGTAGTGACCTCAGTTTAAGTATTCAGGGAGCTGTTTTGCTCTCTGTATCTACTATTGTACGGAATTTTTTCCCGCCTACAAGTACGCACCTTTTTATAACTTAGGTTACTTCTTTGTAACCTTTGTGTAATTCCTAAAGTTAAACATCAATAAAATAAAAAATTTTTTATTGCTTTGCGGGATTGAAAAATCATCTATGTTACACTATAATATGAGTGCAACATTCAAATTTAAATATAACATTCAAGGGAGGAGTTTCTATGAAAACAAAGGAAGAATTACCCACTTGTCCTGTTGCAACAACTGTACAGTTGATTGGAAGTAAATGGAAATTACTTATAATGAGAAACTTGCTGGTGCGTCCCTGGCGTTTTAATGAATTGCAAAAATCTCTGGAAGGAATCAGCCAAAAGGTTCTCACCGACAGTCTGCGTTCTATGGAAGCAGATGGCATTATAACACGTACCGTTTTTCCAGAAGTACCTCCAAGAGTAGAATACGCTTTAAGTGAATTGGGGGAATCTATGCGCCCTATCATTGCCTCTATGGAGCAGTGGGGTAAAGAGTATAATAAAACTCATGCTTGTTAAAGCTATTCATTTTGCAAAATGGGCAGGTAATGCTTTATTGTGCAGAAGGCTTATTTTTGCAGATTTCCTGTACCCGGAAAACCTGCGAAAACGCTATGCAATCGAACAGTTTCTTGTATAGCGTTTTTTATTTCTCCGCTTACCTAGAATTAATCGTGATTTTGTGAATGTTTCCTTATGGCTCCCTGCCTTTGCCGCGGGGTTTTTGACTTTCCTGCCGCGGGGGTGTCTGGCGGGTATATGATATGTGTAGTTTGGTATTTAAGCTGATTTCTTTGAGATTTCAGCTTTTTTTATTGGTGCTATACTATAGACAATTATTAAAGCTGTGGTTTGTAAGGATTTATCGTCAGGAGAACAATGACCGGCAAATTATTAATCGGAAGATTGCTTAAATTATTAAAGCCATATAAGAGACAGATCGTTTTTATATTTATATATCTGATGATTTCCGCAGTATTAAACCTGCTGATTCCTTTGCTGACCCGGAATGTAATGGATACGGGGTTAATGAAAAGGGAATACGATGTTTTAGTAAATTCCGTGCTGATGATATTTTTATTTTATGTTCTGGATGCTTTGATCAAAATATTGGAGGAAAAGCAAAGAATATATATGGAAGACAATATCCATGAATATTTGGAGAAGCAGGCGTTCAGCCATTTAATGAAATTAAAGATATCCTATTATGAAACCAGAAATTATTCGGAAATATTACAAAATACAGTAACGGATATCAATACTATCAGCCGTATTGCCAATTCAGAGGTATTGTTCTCCTTTACCCAGCTCGTAAGCTTTTTCGGGGGAATATTAGGACTGCTGATTATCAATAAACAATTAACGTGCGCCGTATTGGCCTATATTCCTGTAAAATATATAATTGCCGGATTTTTTTCAAAGAAAATGCAGAGCAATACGGAATGTTATATAGAGAATTACGGAAATTATGCAAGATGGTATGGGAATACTCTGGCCGGGATAAAGGAAGTCAGGCTTTTCGGCCTGGAGCGATTAAAAGAAAAGGAGTTTGCTGCTGTTCAGAGGGCGGTGCTGGAAAATCTGAAGCAGAGGAACTGGATTAAAATAGTAGAAAGAAATTCTAATATTATATTGCTGCAAAGCCTTATTTCCCTTCTCTATATTGTGGGGGGAATCAAGATTTTAAATCTGAATATTACGGTTGGAAGCTTATTTGCTTTTATAGCCTACAGCAGCTATGTCACAGAGCCGGTCTCATCAATACTGAATATCCGGTATGAGATTGCCGGGATTCTTCCGTCTGCAAAGCGTTACTTTGAATTTCTTAAGCTGGATGAGGAAACAGAAGGCGAGTCTGTTTTGACGGGACGGGAGGCGTTAAGCATCCAGTTTGATAAGGTTCATTTTGGATATATTGAAGGCAGACAGGTTTTAAACGGGATAAGCTTTTCTATTCCGGCAGGAAATTCCATTGCCTTTGTAGGGCTGAATGGTTCCGGAAAAACAACGATGATAGAACTGCTTTTAAGACTGTATGAGCCTCACAGCGGAGTCATCAGAATAAACGGGCAGCCTGTTAACAGCTATACGCTGGAAAGCTACAGAGGTATGATATCCGTAGTAAATCAGAGCGTTTATCTTTTTAATGACACGATAAAGAACAATATCTGCCTGAACGGCGAAAACAATCCTGACAGGCTGCTGGAGGTTCTCTATAAATGCGGCCTGTCGGAATTTGCATCGGAAGAGGGGATAAACAAAATTGTAGGAGAAAACGGGGTCATGCTGTCAGGAGGGCAAAAGCAGAAAATAGCATTTGCAAGAGCGCTGATACAGGACAGGCCGATTATGGTTTTAGATGAAGTGACTTCTAATTTAGATATATGTGCCGAGCTGCAGATAAAAGAGTTAATTAAAAATGAGTTTAAGAGAAAAACAATTATACTGATTACCCACAAAACGGAGCTTCTGGAGGATATGGATCAAATTTTCTTAATAAAAGAAGGAAAGCTGAAACTGCTGTCAGACAAGAAGCAAGTGTTTGATTCTGACTGCCGGAAAAAATTAATTGCAGAATTGGAGAAATAGAGGAATAGTATGATGTCAGAAAATGATAAAAAAGTGCTGGCCGAAGCAGAGCAGAGGAGGCCGTTTATCCATCTTTTTAAAGAATCGTTCGGTTACTTTCTGTATGATGTAAATATGGATGAAATATTAAGCATACCCGGGGAAGTATATGAAAGCCTGAAGGGAAAACAGGAAGGAGGCTCGGAGGATGCCAAAGCGTATATCAGAAACTTAAAGGCAGATGGATATTTAAAGACAGCCAGAGTGAAGAAGAGCATTCATCCGGCTACGAAATATGTGAAATTTTATTTGCAGACAAAATTAAAACATTTAACCTTGCAGATCACTCAGAACTGTAATTTGAGATGTGAATACTGCATTTATTCGGGAGGGTATAAGAACAGAACACATTCCAATAAAGTAATGTCGTTTGAGGTGGCGGGCAAAGCCATTGATTACCTGATTGCTCATTCCGGCGAAACCGAATCCGTCAGCATAGGCTTTTACGGCGGGGAACCATTGCTGGAGTTTGGACTGATAAAGAAATGTGTGGAATATGCAGAAAAGGCAGGAGAGGGCCGTAGGATTGTGTTTGCCATAACGACAAACGCCACGCTGCTACGGGAGCCTAATATCAGCTTTTTAGCAGATCATGATTTTAAAGTCTTGGTAAGCCTTGACGGCCCTGAGGCAATACATAATAAGCACAGGAAATATGCCGGGGGCTCGGAAGGCTCTTTTGACGCTCTCTTAAAAAATGTTGCTTCCATAAAAGATAAATATCCGGACTTTTTTAAAAAGAATGTCTCGTTTAATACGGTTTTGGATCCGGAGAATGATTTTGACAGCATTAATGATTTTGTTAACAATCATGAGGTTTTTAAAAACAGCCAATTTAATTTTTCTGTTATAGATGAAAGATACAAGGATGAAAGAAATCCTGTCAGCAATGATTTTTATGCGCAGAAAAACTATGAGCTGTTTAAAACATTTCTCGGCAAGATAGGATGGCTGTCAGAGCCATATGATTCAAAGACTATGAACAGCTACTTTGAAAACATTAACATTAAGAAAGGGAAGGCTGCCTGCAGCAGAGAACAGCTTCCGGAAACAGGACACCACGGAGGGCCGTGTATCCCGGGAGTCCTTCGGTTATTTGTCAATGCAGACGGAAATTTTTATCCCTGTGAACGAGTAAGTGAAAGCTCTAAAATCACATGTATAGGGAACGTATATACAGGGATTTCAGAAGAGAAGGCGGTCAGTCTGATGAATGTTGAGCGTGTGACAACGGATCAATGCAGAGAATGCTGGGCATATGACTATTGTACCGTATGTGTGGGGAGCGCGGACAATATGGAAGAGATGTCAGCGGAAGCAGTAAAGAGGAATTGTCCGCTGATTAGGTACCAGGTGGAAGAAAAATTTAAAGATTATTGTATGCTGCGGTATTTGGGTTTTGAGTTTTAGGGAGAGAATATGGAACAGGTATTGGTTTATCCTTACAGCAAAGAATATGAGATGGTAATTAAAAGCAGAAAAAGTGCAGAGGTAAATCTGACCAGAGTAGTTTCGCCGAGGGGATGGGGGCTTTCGGGAGGCATACTTGACAATTCCGGAGAACGGGTTGAAATAGAGCATGATTTTGAAGAGGCGCTGAAGGCCTGTACGATGGTCTGGTTTGTTGAGGATGGATTGCTTCGGCTGCCAATAGAATTGCTGCTGGAAAAGCTGCTGCTGACAGTTAGAAATAAGAAAAAAATATATTATACCAGATGCAAAAATGCCGAGGAGAGGGAAATGGTTGAAAAACTGCTGCCTCCAAGGCTGAATGCGGAAAATGATTATGAAACAGAAGTTAATTTTACTGTTCCGGGAGGAGAATATCATACCCTTTATGAGTTTAAAACTCCGGTGATAAATGTGATAGGATTGTCGGAAAACGCGGATAAATATAAAATGCAGCTATTGTTAAAGGAAGAGTTTACAAAGCTGGGATATAAAGTTTCCGTAGTTTCTTCAAGGAGAGACAGCGGGATTTTCGGAATGCATTCCATGCCCGGGTTTATGTGGGGAGGCAGCATTTCGGTTACAGATAAGATTTTACAATTTAATCATTACATAAAAGCAATAGAAAAAGCGGAAGGGCCGGAACTGATAATTTTAGGAATCCCGGGAGGAGCTTTTCCGCGGAATGAATACAGGCATCAATATTTCGGAGAATTTCATTTTGAGATTTCCAGAGCCGTATCATGCGACTGTGCGCTGCTGTGTTCTTCGTTTTCTGAATATCCGGTATCATATTTTGAGGAGGCAGAACAGCGGATAAGGCAGATGTATGATATGGAGGTCGGATTTCATACCATATCCGATAAAATGTATGACTGCAGGGATAAAGTAACGGCGGACGGGACCGGAACCTATCTGTCTGTGGAATCCGGCATGGTGTCGGACAGTATAAGAGAGTGGAAAAAAGCAAAGGAAAACTTGTATGATACGGTGTCGGAGGATGAAACGAAACGGCTGGTTGATGATATTATCAACAGATTATCGTGATGAAAGTTACCTTAAATTTAAGAAAATGCCGATAAAATACGAGGATAGCTATGGGGAAAAACAAGGGAAACAAGGATAAGATAAATGACATTTTCCGGCTCAGAACAGGGATTGATTTTGAGAAAAATCCGGATCTGCAAAGTGAAAAGCTTATGGGCATTAAACTGAATGTACCGGTCAGGGCATTGGTTTTGCTGCTGCTGGACATTGAAAGGGAAACAGGGATAAAAATACCTGAAGAGGAAGTGCTGAATAACAAGTTTGACAGTTATATTCACATTCTGCAGATAGTAGAGGCAGCAGGTGAATATAAAAATAGATAGAGAAAGGAGGAAGGACATATGAAAAAGGAACTGAAAAGAAAGAAAAGTGTAAAACGCCAGACAGTTCAGGCATTCTCCGACATTTGTGATAATACAAATTGTACTTGCGGAAGCAGCCCGAGAGATTATATTGATTCTCATAATGGTGTTGCGAACGTTGTACGAATCTAGGAGTAAAAAACGGCAGAATAAAATTTTCTGCCGTTTTTTATTATAAGAAAAAATAATAC
>VSNE01000143.1 GCA_009774155.1 Lachnospiraceae bacterium | reverse complement strand
ATCATATTATAATACATAAAATCAGCCCGCGCCTCCTCGTTGGCCACAATTCCTCCCACCTTGGCAGCAGCCAGAAACACATACTCCGGCTTTTCCTCCGCAAAAAATTTTTCCACTGCATCCTGGCGGCACAAATCCAGTTCCTTATGCGTACGGGTAATAATATTCGTATATCCCTGGCGCTCAAGCTCCCTGATAATCGCGGAACCCACCATTCCGTGGTGTCCCGCCACATATATTTTTGCATTTTTCTCCATCATAACGGATTTCCTCTTTTCTACTGCAGGGCGGCCTTTATGGCTGCTTCTTTTTTCGCCAGTTCGCGATCATGCTTTGCCATAATCGTCACCAGCTCCTCATAACTTGTTTTCTGCGGGTCCCATCCCAGAACTGTCCTTGCCTTTGTAGGATCTCCCCAGAGATTATCCACGTCCGTAGGACGGAACCAGGCCGGATTGACGCATACCAGCATCTTTCCGGTCTCTGCATCATATCCCTTTTCCTCCAGCCCTTTTCCTTCCCAGCGGATATCAATGTTATTGGCCTTAAACGCCTTCTCTGTAAAATCCCGGACCGTATGCTGCACACCCGTAGCAATGACAAAATCCTCCGGCTTCTCCTGCTGCATAATCAGCCACATACACTCTACGTAATCCTTTGCATACCCCCAGTCACGCAGAGAATCCATATTGCCAAGCTCCAGATGATCCTGCAGCCCCTCTGCGATACGTCCCGCAGCCAGGGTAATCTTACGGGTGACAAAATTTTCACCCCGGCGCTCGGATTCATGATTAAACAGAATACCATTCACCGCGAACATTCCATAAGCCTCCCGGTACTCCTTAACAATCCAGAAGCCATACTGTTTTGCAACCGCATAAGGGCTGTACGGATGGAACGGAGTAGTCTCCTTCTGGGGAATCTCCTCCACTTTCCCGTACAGCTCCGAGGTGGACGCCTGATACACCTTTGTCTTCTCAGTCAGCCCAAGGATACGGACCGCCTCCAGAATACGGAGAACCCCAAGCGCATCCACATCGCCGGAATACTCCGGCGCATCAAAGGATACCTGCACATGGGACTGGGCCGCCAGATTATAAATCTCGTCCGGCTCTACAAGGCCGATAATGCGGATCAGGGAGGAGGAATCGGACAGATCTCCATCGTGAAGAACAACCGCCTTTTCCGCGATCAGATGGTCAATACGCGCCGTATTGGAGATGGAAGCACGTCGGGTAACTCCATGAACCTCATACCCCTTTTCCAGCAGAAATTCCGCCAGATAAGAACCGTCCTGGCCTGTTATACCGGTAATCAACGCTTTTTTCATTGTAAATAACTCCTTTTTATTTATATTTTCATTCTGTCTTCTATTTTAATCATGGCCGCGGCATCCATCAATTCACAATATTGAAAAATTCTGGTACAATATTGACTCCTATGATATACTGAGAAAAACGCTTTTCGGAGAATAGACTATGGATGCTTTATTTCAGGGAACCCTTGTAAAATCAAACCGTATCATTTATACGCCGTCCGGCTTTGCCAAAACCAACCTGTTTCATCTGCAGGAAACCGGTACGCTTCAGGCGCAAAAGCCCCATACCAGCAAACGTGATAAGCTGATTTCCTATCTGTTCTTTATTGTTTTAAGCGGTTCCGGAAATCTTGTGTACGACGGCGCAAAATACCAGCTCCTGACGGGAGACTGTGTATTCATTGACTGTAAAAAAACATATTCCCACCGCTCGTCCGAGAATCTCTGGACGCTTAAATGGATTCATTTTTATGGTCCGAACATGAACGGAATCTACGGAAAATATGCGGAACGCGGCGGCCGCCCTGTTTTTCATCCGAAAAATCCGCTCCCGTTTCTGGAGCTTCTGGAACAGTTATTTAGTATTGCCAATTCTGCGGACTACATCCGGGACATGCACATTTCCGAAAAAATAACCAGCCTTCTGACATTGTTAATGGCAGAAAGCTGGCATCCTGAAGCTGACGCTCCTGTTGTTTTAAAAAAGCAGTCCCTCCATCATGTGAAGGATTATCTGGATCAGAACTACAGGGAAAAAATCACATTGGATGATCTTGCTTCCACATTCTTTATCAATAAATTTTATCTGACCAGAATATTCAAAGAACAGTTCGGGATTTCCGTCAACAGCTATCTGGCGCAGATCCGGGTCACCCATGCCAAGCAGCTTCTCCGCTTCAGCGATTTAACTATCGAGCAGATTGGCCGGGAATGCGGCATTGAAGAGCCGGCATACTTTGCCAGGGTATTCAAAAAGGTGGAAGGCATTGCGCCCGGAGAATACCGGAAGATGTGGTAATCCTTAACCTCTTTTGTTACTCCTCCGCCGACAGCAGTATCCTGTCGTTATCCAGATCCCGGCCTGCTCCTGTACGGAATTTTTCCAGCAGGTCGGAAACTGTCATGCTTTTTCGCTCCTCCCCCTGCACATCCAGAACAATCCTTCCGTTGTCCATCATCAGAGTCCGGTTCCCCATCGTCAGGGCCTGCTGCATATTATGGGTAACCATCAGGCAGGTCGTATGATTCTTTGCAATCACCCTTTTCGTCAGCTCCAGAACTTTATCTGCCGTACCCGGATCCAGCGCCGCCGTATGTTCATCCAGCAGAAGAAGCCGCGGAGGCACCACGGTCGCCATCAGAAGCGTCAGCGCCTGGCGCTGTCCTCCCGACAAAAGCCCTACCGGCTGCTTCATACGATCCTCCAGCCCCATATCCAGCAGAGCAAGCTGCTCTTTAAAAAATTCCTTATCCCTTCTGGATATACGGCTGAACGGAGCATTTCCTCTGGAGGTGCGCAGAAATGCCAGAGCCAGATTCTCTTCTATTGTCATATGAGGCGCTGTGCCTTTTAAAGGGTCCTGGAACAGACGCCCGATCACGCGGCTTCTTTTATATTCCGGCGTAAAAGTAATCGCTTTTCCATCCAGAATAATAGAGCCCTCATCCACAAAAAAGCCTCCCGCTACAGCATTCAGCATCGTGGATTTTCCGGCCCCGTTGGAGCCGATGATCGTTGCAAAATCTCCCGGCTTTAAATGCAGGGACAGATTCTGGACCGCGCACTTTTCATTTACAGTACCGGGATTGAAGGTTTTCTTGATATTTTCCAGCTTCAGCATATCAGTTCCCTCCCCTTTGGGCGGCGCTCATCTTCCGTTTCTGGAAGGCAGCCCATTCCTTCAGCGCGGGCGAAGCAATCGCCAGAGCGACTACAATAGCTGTCACAAGCTTCAGACATTCAATCGGCACAACGGATGTTGTCAGGATAACCGCATAAATAAACCGGTAAATGATACTCCCGGCTACCGCGGCAATCACATTCACTGTTATAGATCTGCGGCCGAATACGGTTTCACCGATAATCAGGCAGGCAAGGCCAATGACTACGATACCGGTTCCGCTGTTAATGTCGGCAGATTTCTGGTACTGCCCCACAACCGCGCCTGACAAGGCCGTCAGGCCGTTGGCAATACAAAGTCCCACCGTAATCGTAAATATCGGATTCACGGAAGAAGCGCGCACCATATCCTTGTTGTCTCCGGTTGCACGGATGCTTAATCCCAGCCTCGTTCCCAGAAACCATACAAGCACAATTCCCGCCAGAACCGTAATCCCGGCAGACAAAAGCAGCTTATACCAGCTTCCGCCGATTCCTGTATCCTTCAGCATAGTAAACAAGGTCTCCTGCTTTAAAAGGCTTACATTAGAGCTCCATCCCATAACCATCAGATTGATCGTATATAATCCTGTGTTTGTAACGATTCCCGCCAGTATGGATGGCACTCCCAGCCGTGTCTGCAAAAATGCGGTGACAAATCCGGCGCATACGCCCGCAAAAATTGCGGCAAGGATTGCGAGCAGGGGATGCCCCGCTGCCGCTACGGCAACCGAAACGGCGGCGCCCAGCACAAAGCCGCTGTCCGTGGTCAGATCCGCAATATCCAGAATCCGGTAGCTTAAAAACAGCGCCATAGCTACCAGCGCATACATAAAGCCCAGCTCCAGGGCTGTCTGGATAACATAAAGCATAACCGTCACTTCCTTTCAGAAAATCCCCCCGGTTTCTGCCGGGGGATTTTGAGCTTCAAAGATTACATTTTGCGGAAACCTAAGGTCAGTCCTCCGTGGTAGTAACCTCCACTACCTCTCCCATATCAGAAAATACAGAATAGTCTATACCAAGAGCTTCCGCTGTCTCTGTATTAACAGTAATGATGCCTCCGTCCGTCAGATAATAATCTTCCAGATTCTCCATGCCTTCGGTCATTGCTGAATATGCCAGGTCTGCCGTATCATATCCAAGACTGGTATAGTTCACGCCGCAGGTAGTAAACGCGCCGTTGCGGACAAAGGAATCTGCTCCTGTATAATGGGGAATGCCTGCTTCTGCCAGATTCTCATAGATGGCAAGCTCCGCCGACATAATCACATTATCGGTCGGAGTGAAAATCGCGTCCACGTCCTCTGCAATCAGAGCGCTTGCCGCTGTGATCACTTCATCATTGGTGTTGGCTGTCTTTTCCACATAGGAAATTCCTTTGCCTTCCAGATATTCCTTTGCCTCTGCAATGGGAGCCGAGGAATTATCCTCAGACAGAGAGTATAAAAGGCCCACCTTCTGTACATCCGGATTCTGCGTCAGCATCATATTCATGATAAATTCCGTATTCAGGGCATCGGAGGTGCCCGTTACATAGTCAATCCCTGTCATCTCTGCGTTCTCCGGATCGGAAATCGCCGCAAAGACTACCGGAGTCTGCGTCTCCTCCGCGCAGGTTGCCATCACCTGGCCGGCCAGAGTCGCAATTGGAATAATCGCATTCACCTTTTCGGAAATCACCTGAGTTCCAATCTGTTTCAGTACAGACTGATCCCCCTGTCCCGAATATACTTCATATTCAATGGACACACCTTTCTCGGAAGCAATAGTATCCAGTTCCTTGCAGACCGCATCCGCAATCTCATCCAGGGACGCGTGATCCATCTGCTTTACCACTGCCACCTTATATACGGCGCCGTCTGTAGTTTCAGAGGCGTCTCCTGATGCCTCCGCAGTCTCGGAAGCTTCCGACGGCTTCTCTTCGGTCTCCGCCTGGTTTTTGCATCCTGACACCATTGCCGCTGTCATCGCTGCCGTTAATAATACGCTTACTACTCTCTTTTTCATTTCTATTTCCTCCACAATCTTAAAATGATTTTAGAAATGAAGAACCCTGCAATGAGCGGTTCGTGCCCGCGCTTTGCCTGCCGCGCGGCCCGCGGGCCGTTTCAGAGGCATATTTCCTGCCATGAGCCTGAGACTAAAAAAACCGTCCCAGGCGAAACGCCTGAGACGGTTATAATCCAGTTATAATCGCGGTACCACTCAGATTGACTGACATACAGTCCACTTTTAATGTACTAACATACACTCCTCATTGATAACGGGTTTGGTTCCCGGCAGATCCTACTTTTTACATTTCGGGCTGCCCTCGAAAGTCCATTCAGCTATCTACTCCGTACTGCAATCCCACCGCCTGCAGCTCTCTGCAACCTTGTATGAAAGCTTACTCCTCTTTCTCATCGGTTTCTCTTATTCCTTTTTATATTCTATGTCATTTCAGATAAAATGTCAACCCCTTTTTTGAATTTCTGCAAATGAGATTTTCTTTAACCTTTTCTTTCCGGCAGACCTCGGACGCCGCCTTCTTTTATGCCGCGCTCTTATGTAAAGTGTCTTTGCGGGACTGCCCAGCATTCAAGGTGCCACCCTCCCCTGATATACAGACGGTAGCCGGAATTAAGGCTTTTGATATAATCCGCGATTTCAAATAAATCCTGCTCTTTATGATACAGGCAGATTGCTAAATAAGGCTGATGTTCTTTGATAAAATTCTGCATGCCCTGCAGCGCCCCGAGCTCTGCGCCTTCAATGTCCATCTTTACCATCGCATCGCCAACCGGCACTGTACCAGGCAAATTATCAAATGCCTTTTGTTCGAGAACCACTTCGCCGTTTTCAGAAACCGCGCTTGTCTCTCCTGCATTAAAAAAACGGATTTTCCTGTCCTCCAAGCCAAGTGCATAGGGAAAAATCTCTATCTCCGCCTGAGTATTTTGCTCTTTGATACATTGCTTCAGCTTTTTCAAAGAATTTTCATCCGGCTCAAAACCGATATATTTCCTCATTCTTCCGCCATAGAAGCTTTGTACCGGCACAAAGCTGTCCCCTGTATACGCGCCCACATCAATAAATGTGACTTCTCCTTCAGGCGCCAGCTCCGGGTCGCAGAAATATGCAACAGTTTCTTCCGTGCCCTTATAATACTCCGGCAGATACAGATCATCTTCGCCCTTTTTCCGCATGGAAAGGATGACCTCCAAGTATCTTTTTGTCCTTGCGTCCTCCAGATTATACAAATCTCTTATCTGCGCCTCATGATTTTTTACATCCTGCTTCGCCGTTTCATTGCTGTATCTATGCTCCAGCGTTCCGTGATAGAAATAATACGGAATGATCAGATAATCATTCTTTATGCCCATCGTTTTCATTGCGCTTTGTATTGCTTTGACAGAGACAGTGTTGACAATTACAAGAGCCTTCGGATGCTCTAAAACTGACGACGGACTCTCCACGGAAATTCCCAGCCGTCTCTTTCCGTGAAATGCTTCATTACTGTCAACAATACAGATCACCTTATCCCAGTATCCATGTGCTTCTAACAGGTTACGCAGGCTTTCAATGGCCCGTCCGTGCGAGGTCCCCCCCTCGGATTATTGCCCGGCGGAAACGATGCGCCCCAAATTATAATCCTGTCTCTTATACAAAACT
>VSNE01000142.1 GCA_009774155.1 Lachnospiraceae bacterium | reverse complement strand
TGACTGTCACTAATAGGTCGAGGGCTTAACCAAGAAGGCTGGCGGATGGAGAAAAGAGAGGAAGATAGAGTATCTGGAAGAGCTGTATGTAATTTTGAAGGTACAGAAATTAAGAGCCGGGAAGTAGTTCCTGGCTTTTTTGTGTATTGAATAACAAAGTATCAGGCGCTATAATGGATGTAAAAAAGGAGGTGCTTTTGTGAATTTTACATTAGTTACTGAGAAAAAATCCAAGATCTACGCTTATGATTATGATGAATATGAAGAACAAAATAAAAACGCGGATACTATGGTGGAGGATATTCTGGCAGATCCGGAATTTCCGGGTCTTACAGAGCTGATAATCGGAAACTGGGGCGAGGCCTATACGGATGACTGTCAGCCGATTATTGACGGGATTGCGGCTCATAAGGAACAATTTTCTCATATAGAGAAATTGTTTATTGGAGATATGGATTATGAAGAATGTGAAGTATCCTGGATTATGCAGGGGGATTACGGCAGTCTGTGGGCCGCTATGCCTCAGCTGAAGGAGCTGACGATTAAAGGAAGCAGCGAATTGGCGCTTGGAGAGATTTGTCATGAAGGTCTGGAAGCCCTGACGATTATCTGCGGCGGCCTTCCCGAATCAGTGATTAAGGAAATAGAAAATGCAAAGCTTCCGAACTTAAAGAAGCTGCTGCTTTATATTGGCACTGAAAATTATGGTTTTGACGGAAACGCAGATACAATAAAAAGCCTTTTACAAAATGCGGATTTTCCCAAGCTGGAATATTTGGGAATTACGGACAGTGAGATTCAGGATGAACTGGCAGAGGCCGTTCTGGAAAGCAAATTTATGGGCCGGATAACCACACTGGATCTTTCAATGGGAACATTGACAGATAAAGGAGGGGCATTGCTTCTGGAAAAGCTTCCTGCATGGCCGAATGTAAAGACATTGGATGTTCATTATCATTATATGTCGGATAAAATGGTACAGAAGCTGGAGGGGCTTCCGATAGAGGTGGATGCTTCTGAAGCATGTGAGCCGGATGAATATGATGGCGAGCTTTATATGGATGCTATGCTGACCGAATGAGACAGGCAGTTCTATTGGGAAATCCGGGAACCAAACGGACTGTTTTTATGGAACGGGCGGCTGAAAAGACAGGAGTGCGTGTTGCTTTTCTGGATTGGAAGAGCTGGGAGGAGCAGATGCCGGACACGGAGGTTTTCCTGAAAATTGATCCGCCGCTGTGGGACAGCAGTTCCCTGGAGGAGCTGGGAAGTCTGGTGGAGGAATATAAAGAAAAGCTGACCAGATTGTCATATTTAGAGAAAAAAAGGAGCGTAGTTTTTCTCAATCATCCGTCGGCAATTGAAGCGCTGCTGGATAAGAGGGGATGCAAGGACACGCTGCGCCGGGCAGGAATACCTGTGACCGAATCTTTAGGCAGCGCCGGAGACATGGAGCAGTTAACGGAAATAATGGATGTCTGCAGAATGAATCAGGTATTTATTAAGCCGGTGAATGGCTCCGGGGCCGCCGGCGTGGCGGCCTTCCGGCGGCAGCCGAAAACAGGAAAAATGGCGCTCTATACATGCGCGGCGGATAAAGACGGAAGGCTGATCAATACCAGGCGTCTCAGACGGTTTTCCGAACAAAGGGAAATCCGATATCTGCTGGAGAAGCTTTTGAAGCTTGACTGTATTGTGGAGCGCTGGTATGCAAAGGAAACATATCAGAATATGTCCTACGATCTGCGTGCAGTGATGCAGGACGGGAAATTGGATTATTTACTGGCAAGGCTTTCCGACGGTCCTGTTACTAATCTTCATCTGAATAATCATCCGTTAGCCCCGGAAGAGCTTAAGCTTTCCGTATCGGTACGGGAGAAAGTAAAGGCTCTGTGCCGAAAGGCCATGGCATGTTACCCGGGGCTTCAAAGCGCAGGGATCGATATTCTTCTGGAAAAGGACAGCCGGCGGCCCAGAATTATAGAAATGAATGCCCAGGGAGATTTGATTTATCGGGATATTTATAATAAAAATATTATCTATTGCCATCAGACGGAAATGATGGGCAGGTGGCTGTCAGAACCGCTGATGGCCGGCAGGGCAGAATTGGAGAAGATAGAGTATGAGTGAACATACAGAAAAATCATCGGCAAAAGAGGTGCCGTTCCGTCTGCTGGCGTCTGCTCAGGAGCGCCGCAGGCCTTCTGTTGATATGAATCAGGTGGTAGGAGTTTCCGATATTTTGTTTATTTGTCTGGATACGCTGCGTTATGACGCGGCAGTTCAGGAGGAAAAGTCAGGCTCCACTCCTGTGCTGAACCGGTATGGTTCATGGGAAAAGCGTCAGGCGCCGGGGAATTTTACATGGCCGTCCCATCATTCCATGTTTGCAGGCTTTCTGCCTGCTCCCTATGATGCGAAAAATGTGGCGGACCGGGAGCTTTTATTTTTTCCCAAGGGAGTCGGCCTTGGACAAAAGGGGCCTGAAGGAGCTTACGCATTTTCCGGCAGTACAATTATGGAGGGGCTTAGCCAGGATGGATATGAAACCTGGTGTGTGGGCGGCGTTGCGTTTTTTGATAAACGGTCGGATTTGGGAAAGGTGTTTCCAGGCTACTTTCAGAAAAGCTATTGGAACCCTTCTTTTGGCTGTCCGGTGAAGGAGAGCACCAGGAATCAAACGGATTTTCTATTAAAAAAGATAGCCAAAGCGGATACGCAAAAGCATATTTTCCTCTATCTGAATGTAGACGCGATTCATTATCCTAACTATTTTTATCTGGAGGGGGCGTTGAATGACAGTCTGGAAAGCCATAGAGCGGCGCTTCGGTATGTGGATAAGGAGCTTGGACGTCTGTTTGAGGGGTGGAAGGAGCAAAGAGGAGGCGCGTTCGTAATCTGCTGTTCGGATCACGGAACCTGTTATGGGGAGGATGGGTGCCAGTTCCACGGCATCAATCATCCGGTGGTCAATACGGTTCCCTACAAGCACTTTTTCATATAGTTTAAGGAAGAAGTACAATGAATCCTTATATTCAATATATGTACAGCTATCCCCATAAGACAGCATATGGACCTCTGAAGGGGATTATTTTAAAGGATTATGCTCCTATGCTGGCAGGCAGCGGACATGGTCTGTATCTTCATATTCCGTTCTGCCTGACAAAATGCGGGTATTGCAATTTATTTTCAGTTGCCGGGCAGAAAAGCGGAGCCGTCGACCGGTATCTGGATGCGGTGGAAGCTCAGAGCAGACAGTATGAGGAGCTTCTGGCTCCCTATGAAACAGTGTTCTCTGACATAACGATTGGGGGAGGTACGCCGCTTCTTTTATCTGAAGAGCAGCTGGAGCGCATGTTCTCCATAATGAAGCGGCATTTTAATTTTTCTTCAGACTGCGGGCTTACGATCGAAACGGCTCCTAATCAGACGGCGGAAGAAAAGCTTGAGGTTTTGAAAAGAGCCGGTGTTACAAGAGTCAGCATAGGAATCCAGAGCTTTTTCGACAGGGAGCTGCGAACTTTGCAGAGAAGCCACAGCGCTGCAAGAGCGGAGAAAGCTCTGGCGCTTTTGAAGGCTTTTCAGTTTCCATGCGTGAATGTGGACTTTATCTATGGAATTCCCGGGCAGACAGTAAAAAGTCTGCTGCAGTCTTTGAAAAAGGCGTTATTTTTTGAGCCGGACGAAATATTTCTCTATCCTTTGTATATAAAGCACGGAGCAGGGCTGGAACGGAATCTGCGGGAAGGAATGGTTCTGAACCCGGAGCTTGCCTTCAGTCTGTATAAGGAGGCCAGCCGCTTTCTGAAGAAAGAGGGCTTCCGTCAGGATTCTATGCGTAGATTTGTACGGCAGGAAGGAAGCAGAAGCTATTTGGAATGCGGATTCGGAACCTCTCTGGCGCTTGGATGCGGCGGGAGAAGCTATCTTGGAAAGCTTCACTTCTGCAGTCCCTATGCGGTTGCAAAAGAAGAATGCCTGGCCCGGCTGAAGGAATTTGAAAGCACACTGGATTTTTCAGAGGTTACTCATGGAATTTTGCTTTCGGAGGAGGAGCAGAGGCGCAGGTATGTGATCCGGCATCTGCTGATCCATCCGGGACTTGACCTTGAACAGTATAAAGAGTATTTCGGCAGTGAGGCTCAGGCAGATTTTCCCCTGCTGAAGCTCTGGCTGGAAAAAGGATATGCGGAAAAGATAATCCGGGGAACAAAGCAGTATCTGGATCTGACAGAAACAGGAATGGGACTTTCGGACTATCTGGGACCGCAGCTTATTTCCCGGCAGGTGAGAAAAAATATGGAGGGATGGGAGGAGCTCCATGGACAGACATATGATAGTGTACCGGGGCAGCTTAAAGAGCTGTAATTATCAGTGCTCCTACTGCCCTTTTTCCAAACACCGTGCGTCTGAGAGGGAGCTTGCAAAGGACAAAGAACAGTGGCTTCATTTTGTCAGGACCTTTGAAGAACGGGCAGAGGAGCTGCATATGCATGCTTTGATGGTAGCTCCTTACGGAGAAGCACTGATTCATTCATGGTACTGGGAAGGGCTTGCCAGACTTAGCGCGCTGCCGCAGACAGACGCGGCGGGGGCTCAGACAAATCTAAGCTTTTCGGTTAAAAAGGCGCTGAAGGACTACATTCGGGAGGACGGAATACAAGAAAAGCTCCGGCTATGGGCTACCTTCCATCCGGAGATGACATCCGCCGCAGACTTTGCGGAAAAATGCAGACAAATCCGCTCGGAGGGGATATCTATCTGTGCAGGAGCGGTAGGCGTTCCGGAAAATCTGCCTCTGATTCGTCTGCTCCGGAAAGAGCTTCCGGAAGAAATCTATCTTTGGGTGAACCGGATGGACGGAATGAGACGGGCCTATACGCCGGAGGAGAGGAATGCTATTCTGTAAATAGATACTTAAATTCAGAGAGATATTCTGCCGACGCCGGCGGATGTGACAAAATGTCATGGGCGGCTTTTCGCAGAAGGAGACGGAAGGCTCCATATCTGCAATATCAGTCCGGCAATGGAATATAAATGGGATGAATGGGAGCATACCTCCCGTTTGCATCCCGTTTCTTTTTCCGAATGCCGCAGAAAGCTGTGCTCCTGCTATCTTGCCTATGGGGGCAGGAAGGATTTTATGAACCAGATTCTGTTTGGCCCTTATCCTCTGTTTCGGATACCCAGGCGCCCCAAGGCAGTTTTTCTGGATATTGAAGGCACGCTGATTCCTGAGACTGATTTTCGCGGGGAAAGGGCCGGATTATCGAAGGCAGAGATTCCGGAGGACGTGCTTGCGGGGCTGAAGGGGCTTTTACAGGAAAAATCTATTCTGCTTTTTGCTACTACACTGCCCTATGAGGATGCTGTAAAACGCTGCGGCAGGGCGGGCCGCCTGTTTTCAGGCGGGATTTTTTCAGGCGGGGCGCATCTGCTGCTGGTGCAGAATGGAACGAAAAGAGAATTTTTTTATTTTCTGGAGGAATCTGTTCTTTCCGGTCTGGAAGAAGGAAAAGAACGGTTTCATTACCGAATGATCGTCTATCGAAGAAACGGACGGGCTTATAAGGTTACGCTGCTGCGTCCGTCACAGATGCCGTGGGACAGGCGGGAGGCGGAGGATCTGACGGCTGCGCTGCCTGCTTTCAGGGAAAACGGTACAAGGTATTTTATTGAAGATCACTGTCTGCAGATAGCTGCGTCAGAGGCGGCAAAGGAAAACGGGGTCCGTACCTTATGCAGGTGGCTTGGCATTTCGCCGGAGGAGACGGCTGCCGCCGGAAATTCTCCGGAGGATGAAGGAATGCTGAAGCTGTGCGGGATGCGGTGATTTTCTCCCCGCCTTCCGCGGGGAGCCTGTTTGACCCTCAAAGACTACATTCTGCTGAAATTCAAGGGCACAGAATGCTTGCAACTATGTCGGAAATTGAGTATACTTGTCATAGTGACAGGAAGGATGAGAATGATGACATTCGACGAATTAAAGGAAGAGGTGCAGGGGGCCAGTCTGGTGCTTGTAGGAATCGGAGAGGAGCTGTCCGGGAGTCTGGAGAATTTTTATCAGGCGCTGGGAGAGCTTTTGGAAAAGAAGGACTATTTTATCGTGACACTTCTGGACAGAGCCGGACTTGAAGCGGCAGGAATTGCTTCAGAGCAGGTAACAGCGCCGTTTTCCGAGGGGGAGTCTCAGGAAAGCTGGGAAAGATACCTTCATTGGCTCAGCTTTACGTTGAATCAGAGGCTGTGTGTGCTGGAGCTTGGAGTTGGCTTTAAAAATCCGGAGGTGATTCGCTTTCCTTTTGAGAAAACCTGTTATTTTAATCAGAGATCCAGGTATGTCAGAATGAACAGGACATTCCCGCAGCTGTCTGCCGAGATTGCGGAAAGGGGAGTTTCTATAAAAAGAGATCCTGTGGACTTTTTTGAAAAGGAGGCATGGTAGGTACTGCGGCTGATTTGCAGACCGTATAGCCTGCGGTTTAGAGGAGGAGTGCGATGATTGCAATTATCGACTATGATGCCGGCAACATCAGGAGCGTGGAAAAGGCGCTGGCGGGGCTTGGACAGGAAGTCTGCATAACCCGCAGCAGAGAACAGCTTTTGAATGCGGATAAGGTGATTCTTCCCGGAGTCGGCGCATTCGGAGATGCGATGAGACATCTTCATGAATATGGACTTTCAGATATGATTCACGAAATCGTGGACAGAGGAACTCCGTTTCTGGGTATCTGCCTGGGACTTCAGCTTTTGTTTGAGAGGAGTGACGAGGCGCCCGGAGTGGACGGTCTTGGAATCCTGAAGGGAGAGATTCTTCGGATTCCGGATCAGGAGGGACTTAAGATTCCCCATATGGGCTGGAATTCTCTAAAGCTTCAGAATGAAGGGCGGTTATTCAGAGGAATGAAAGAAAATCCATATGTATATTTTGTTCACTCATACTATTTGAAAGCAGAGGATGAACAGATTGTAAAAGCGGTTACAGAC
>VSNE01000141.1 GCA_009774155.1 Lachnospiraceae bacterium | reverse complement strand
GATGAGATAGAACGTCTGGTGGAGATTGACGTGGTGAGGTGAGAGATTAAGAGTGAACTGAGCCATGCCGCCATCTTCCCGGCATCTCACTATGTGGTTCCGATGGAGAAGATAAAGGAAGCGGTAAAGGATATTGAGGCGGAGCTGGAGGAAAGAGTCCGTTATTTTAAAGGAGAGGACAAGCTTCTGGAAGCCCAGAGGATTGCGGAACGGACGAATTTTGATATTGAGATGCTGAAAGAGACAGGCTTTTGTTCCGGTATTGAGAACTATTCCCGCCACCTGGCCGGACTGGCGCCGGGAACGCCGCCCCATACATTGATTGATTATTTTGACGACGACTTTCTGATTATCGTTGATGAGTCTCACAAGACAATTCCGCAGATCCGGGGGATGTATTTCGGAGATCAGAGCAGAAAGACCACTCTGGTAGATTATGGATTCCGTCTGCCGTCGGCAAAAGATAACCGCCCCTTGAGCTTCGGAGAGTTTGAGGATAAGATTAATCAGATGATGTTTGTATCGGCGACTCCGGGAGAATACGAGGAGGAGCATGAGCTTATGAGGACGGAACAGATTATCCGGCCGACCGGACTTCTGGACCCGGAGGTATCCGTGCGCCCGGTGGAAGGCCAGATTGACGACCTGATTGGAGAAATCAACAAGGAAGTGGAACAGCATCACAAAGTGCTGATTACAACATTGACCAAACGGATGGCGGAGGATCTGACTGACTATATGAAGGAGCTGGGAATCCGGGTAAGATATCTTCATTCGGATGTGGACACGCTGGAGAGGACAGAGATTATCAGGGATATGCGCCTGGATGTGTTTGACGTGCTGGTCGGCATTAACCTGCTGCGTGAAGGGCTGGATATTCCGGAGATTACTCTTGTGGCGATTCTGGATGCGGACAAAGAAGGATTCCTCCGTTCGGAAACTTCCCTGATTCAGACGATTGGACGCGCGGCGCGCAACAGTGAAGGACATGTTATTATGTATGCAGACCATATGACAGATTCTATGCGGCTGGCGATTGAGGAAACGAACCGCAGGCGTGAGATTCAGGAGGCATACAATAAAGAACATGGCATTACGCCTCAGACGATTCACAAGGCAGTCCGGGATCTGATTCGTATCTCCAAGGAAGTGGCTCAGAAGGAACATCAATTTGATAAAGATCCGGAGTCCATGGAACCAAAGGAGCTGGAAAAGCTGATTGGACAGATCCAGAAGAGGATGAAAAAAGCGGCGGCAGAGCTGGATTTCGAGACTGCGGCGGCGCTGCGTGATCAGATGGTAGAACTGAAAAAGCATTTGCAGGAGATGAAAGAATAGATGACAGAGGAAAGAAGAAAGTTTATTAAAATCAGGGGAGCCAATGAGCACAATCTTAAAAATATTGACCTGGAGATCCCAAGAAATGAATTAGTGGTGCTGACAGGGTTGAGCGGTTCGGGAAAATCCTCCCTGGCCTTTGACACCATCTACGCAGAGGGGCAGAGAAGATATATGGAATCTTTGTCCTCTTATGCAAGACAGTTTTTAGGGCAGATGGAGAAGCCGGATGTGGAGAGTATTGAAGGATTGTCCCCGGCAATCTCGATTGATCAGAAGTCCACAAACCGTAATCCCAGATCTACAGTCGGAACTGTGACGGAGATTTATGATTATTTCCGTCTGCTCTATGCAAGAATCGGGATTCCGCACTGCCCTAAATGCGGCAGGGAGATTAAAAAGCAGACCGTAGATCAGATGGTAGACCAGGTGATGGAAATGCCGGAACGGACGAAGCTGCAGCTTCTGGCTCCGGTTGTGAAAGGGCGTAAAGGCGAGCATGCAAAGCTTTTGGAAAAGGCGAGGAAAAGCGGATTTGTGCGTGTAAAAATCGACGGAAATGTCTATGATCTGTCAGAGGAGATTAAGCTTGAGAAAAATAACAAGCATTTAATCGAGATTGTGGTGGATCGCCTCATAGTAAAGCCGGGGATCGAGAAACGTCTGACAGATTCCATTGAAACCGTACTTGGTCTGTCTGACGGGCTTCTGGTCGTGGAGGTGATTGAGAGCGGAGAGCTTTTAACCTTCAGTTCCAGCTATGCCTGCCCGGACTGCGGCATCAGCATGGAGGAGATAGAGCCAAGAAGCTTTTCCTTTAACAATCCTTTCGGGGCCTGCCCGGACTGCTTCGGGCTTGGCTATAAGATGGAGTTCGATGAGGAACTGATGATCCCGGACAAGTCCTTAAGCATTGCAGACGGAGCGATTCAGGTTATGGGATGGCAGTCCTGTACAGATCCGTCCAGCTTTACTTACGGAATTCTGAAGGCATTGTCGGAGACCTATGGATTTGCTCTTGCTACCCCTTATGAGGAGCTGCCGGAGGAGGTACGCCATGTTCTGCTTCACGGAACGGACGGAAAAGAGATAATGGTACATTATAAAGGGCAGAGAGGAGAGGGTGTGTACGCGGTGGCATTTGAAGGACTGGTTAAAAACTGCGAGCGCCGTTACCGGGAAACCGGCTCTGATACAATGAAGCAGGAGTATGAGACCTTTATGCGCATTACACCGTGCCGCTCCTGCAAGGGACAGCGTTTAAAGCCTGGTTCTTTGGCGGTGACGGTGTGCGGAAAAAATATTTATGATGTGACCAACCAGTCCGTGCGGGATCTCCAGATATTTCTGGATCAGATGACGCTGACAAAGCAGCAGATGCTGATTGGAGGGCAGATTTTAAAGGAAATTAAGGCCCGTATCCGTTTTTTGATGGATGTGGGGCTGAATTATCTGTCTTTGACACGTGCGACCGGGACTCTTTCCGGAGGGGAGGCTCAGCGCATCCGGCTGGCTACCCAGATCGGTTCCGGACTGGTTGGAGTGGCATATATTCTGGACGAGCCGAGTATCGGCCTGCACCAGAGGGACAATGACAAGCTTCTGAATACGCTATGCCATCTGAGAGATTTAGGAAATACGGTTATTGTGGTGGAGCATGATGAGGATACGATGCGCGCGGCTGATTACATTGTGGATATCGGGCCGGGCGCGGGGGAGCACGGAGGCCGGGTGGTGGCTGTCGGTACGGCAGAGGAGCTGATGGAGAATCCGGATTCCGTGACAGGAGCCTATTTAAGCGGCAGAATCCAAATTCCGGTTCCTGAGGTCAGGAGAAATCCGGCGGGGTGGATGACGGTGAAAGGGGCAAGGGAAAACAACCTGAGAAATATAGAAGTGAAATTTCCGCTAGGGGTGCTGACCTGTGTGACCGGCGTGTCCGGTTCGGGGAAAAGCTCCCTGGTCAATGAGATTTTATATAAGAGTCTGGCAAAGAAGCTGAACCGTGCCCGGACCATACCAGGTAAGCACCGTTCCATTGAAGGGATGGAGGCTCTTGATAAGGTGATTTGCATTGACCAGTCTCCCATCGGACGTACACCTCGTTCCAATCCGGCAACCTATACAGGCGTATTCGATATGATCCGCGATCTTTTTGCTTCCACCTCTGATGCAAAAGCAAAGGGATACAAGAAAGGGCGTTTCAGCTTCAATGTGAAGGGAGGACGCTGCGAGGCGTGCTCCGGCGACGGCATTCTGAAGATTGAGATGCATTTTCTTCCGGATGTATATGTGCCGTGTGAAGTTTGTCAGGGAAAACGGTATAATCGGGAGACTCTGGAAGTAAAATATAAAGGCAGAAGCATTTACGATGTTCTGGAGATGACTGTGGAGGAGGCGTTGGAATTTTTTGAGAATGTGCCGTTTATCCGCAGGAAGATAGAGACATTGTATGATGTGGGACTTTCCTACCTCAAGCTTGGCCAGCCCTCCACTACTCTGTCGGGAGGGGAAGCGCAGAGAATCAAGCTGGCGACGGAGCTGAGCCGCCGGAGCACCGGAAAGACAGTGTATATTCTGGATGAGCCGACGACGGGCCTGCATTTTGCCGATGTGCATAAACTGACAGAGATTCTGCACAGACTTGCAGAGGGCGGCAATACGGTCATCGTAATTGAACATAATCTGGATGTGATTAAGACAGCGGACTACATCATTGACATGGGACCGGAAGGAGGCGACGGAGGAGGCACGGTTGTGGCCCAGGGAACCCCAGAGGAGATTGCAGAGATTTCAGAGTCCTATACAGGGCATTATGTGAAAAAATACTTGCAAAAAGGCAGAACTGTTGTATCATAAATGAATGAAAGAAACAACAGCAGGGGGATTCGGATGTTAGAAACATTACAGAAATTGGCGGGACAGGAGAATGTATGGCAGAATGAGCCAATGAAGAATCATACAACATTCCGCGTCGGAGGCTGCGCGCGGTATCTGGTGGAACCGCAGAATGCAGTACAGCTAAGCCAGATTGTAAAAGCCTGCCGGGATGCGGGGATGCCTTATTATATAGTAGGAAACGGAAGCAATCTTTTGGTAAGCGACAGAGGATATGACGGAGTGATCATTCATCTGTTTAAAAATATGTCAGGATGCCGGGCAGAAGGGACGAGATTATTCCTCCAGGCGGGGGTTCTGCTTGTGCGCGCGGCAGGCTTTGCGCGCAGAGAAGGGCTTAGCGGGATGGAATTTGCCTCCGGAATTCCGGGCACTGTGGGAGGCGCGCTTGTAATGAATGCCGGCGCCTATGGCGGTGAGATGAAGGATGTGGTCAGCCGCGTAAAGGTTCTGATGCCGGACGGTAAATTTCAGGAATACACAAACGGGGAAATGCAGTTCGGATACCGCAGAAGCCGGATTACAGAAGAGCAGAGCATTGTTCTGGAAACCGTTCTGGAGCTTGAGAAAGGCGAGCCGGAACAGATCCGGGCCCGGATGGAGGAACTGAAGGAACAGAGGCTGGCAAAGCAGCCGTTGGAATATGCCAGCGCAGGAAGCACATTTAAGAGGCCGGAAGGCTTTTTTGCCGGCAAGCTGATTCAGGATGCCGGGCTTAGAGGCTTCCAAGTGGGAGATGCACAGGTGTCGGAAAAGCATTGCGGCTTTGTTATTAACCGGGGAAACGCGTCGGCATCTGAGATTGCGGAGCTGATACAGGAAGTACAGAGAAGGGTACACGAGAATTCCGGCGTCTGGCTGGAGACAGAGGTAAAATATCTGGGCTGGCAGTAAGCCACGTACTTCCCTTTTTCGGGGAAGAGCCAGGCTGTGCCGGGAAAGTACATTAGTAAAAGGGGGGCCGTTATGAGACTGGTAATAGTGACCGGAATGTCCGGGGCCGGAAAGGCTACAGCGCTTAAAATATTAGAGGATACAGGATATTTCTGTGTGGATAATCTTCCGGTGCCGTTTATCGATAAGTTCGCAGAGCTGACAGCCTCCGGCAACAGTGAGATTACAAAAGTGGCAATCGGCATTGACGTCCGAAGCGGCAAAGTATTAAGCCGTCTGGAACAGATTCTGGAACAGCTTACGGGCCAGGGGATACCATATGAGATTCTGTTCCTGGATGCCAGTGACGAGGTGCTGGTAAAACGCTATAAAGAAACAAGGAGAATGCATCCTTTGGCAGAGTCCGGCAGGATAGAGCAGGGAATTGCGCTGGAGAGAGAACGCCTGGTATTTCTTAAAAAGCATGCGGATTATATTATCGACACAAGCAAGCTCCTGGTAAGGGAGCTTAAGCAGGAGCTGGACAAGATATTTGTGCAGAACCGGGAATTTAAAAATCTGATGATTACCGTAATGTCCTTTGGCTTCAAATATGGGATACCAAGCGATGCGGATCTTGTATTTGATGTACGCTTTCTTCCCAACCCTTATTATTATGAAGAGCTTCGGAAGCTGACCGGCAATGACAGGGCGATTCAGGATTTTGTCATGGGATATGAGATGGCGCATGTTTTTTTGGACAAGCTGGATGATATGATCCGGTTTCTGGTACCGAACTATGTGCTGGAGGGGAAGAATCAGCTTGTGGTGGCGATTGGCTGTACCGGGGGAAAACACCGTTCTGTGACGCTGGCAAACAAGCTGTATGAACGTCTTCAGAATCAGAATGATTATGGAGTGAACCTGGAACATAGGGATATAGGGAAAGATGCAGCCAGGGGGAAATAGACGAGGAGGCAGGTTATGTCTTTTTCCGGAGATATTAAAGAGGAGCTTTCAAGGCTGGCATCCGGAGGGCGTCACTGCCGTCTGGCAGAGACAGCGGCTGTCCTGAGCCTGTGCGGGAAGATTGTGATTACCGAAAATAATTGCTATTGCGTAAAAATTCAGACGGAAAATCTTCCAGTTGCAAGAAAATACTTTACATTATTGAAAAAAGCATTTAATATTAAAGCTGAGGTCTCTGTCCGGAAAAACCGGGGGATGCGCTGCTACTCTGTCGTGGTCCGCAAGGATCGGGAAGCCAGAAGGCTTTTAAGGGATACGTGTCTGCTGGATTCGGACGGGAACATTTATGAGTGTATGTCGCCGATACATAACCAGCTTTTAAAACAGCACTGCTGCAGGCGGGCTTTTATACGGGGGGCTTTTCTTGCGGCGGGTTCTGTAAGCAATCCGAAAAAATCCTATCATTTTGAAATTGTCTGTGCTTCTGAGGAAAAGGCAGCACAGCTTCAGAGCCTTCTGATGCAGTATCAGATCGATGCTAAGACAGTAGTGAGGAAAAGGTATTATGTTGTCTATGTAAAAGAGGGATCGCAGATTGTGGAACTTCTTGGACTCATGGGAGCGCATGTATCGCTGATGGAGCTGGAAAATGTACGTATTGTGAAGGAAATGCGCAATTCTGTGAACCGCAAGGTAAACTGTGAAACGGCAAACCTGAACAAGACGGTCTCGGCAGCAGTCCGCCAGGTGGAAGATATCCGCTATATTGAAGCTGCGGTGGGGCTGCATAAGCTTACTGAAGGCCTGGAGGAGATGGCTAGGCTGAGACTGGAACATCCGGATGCAAGCCTGAAGGAATTGGGCGATATGCTGTCTCCGAAGGTTGGAAAATCCGGTGTGAATCATCGTT
>VSNE01000140.1 GCA_009774155.1 Lachnospiraceae bacterium | reverse complement strand
ATGGCAGGATGCTCTGCTGCCAATAAGGCGGTAAATCTGGCGTCTACGGTGCCCATTAACTGGGGGAATGCGCTGTCCAATTTTGTAGGGCAGAATGGGGGGGCCGGGAAAATGGAGCGTATTCCCGAGGGAGTAAAGTCCTCCCTTATGGTGACAGGGGCCATTTCGGCTGTTATGATTGCAGTCCTGGAGCTGATGCCGGAGCAGATCATCAGTTGGTTTGTGAATGGGGAGGACGCGGCGGAGGTGATAGCAGTCGGCGCTTCGTATCTCCGGGTGGTGGGACTGTTTCTGGCCGTATTTTCCGGATACATGATTATAAAGGCAGTTTTCAAAGGGGCCGGGGATATGAACTGGGTTGTGGGAGTAACCCTGAGCAGTCTGGGAGTCCGGGTGCTGTGCGCCTTTCTGTTTGCTCCGGTTTTCGGAAAGGCCATTCTCTGGTGGAGTGTCGCCGCCGGGTGGTGCGTATCCACAGTACCGACCGTTGTACACTATCTGGGCGGTAGGTGGAAGCTGCACAGGCTGATTACATGAGGGAATTGCATAATTTTTGCATAATTTTTGAATGTCTATAGAAATTACAGATATGGTATGCTATGCTGGATCAAAAGACAGATTCCTGTGCAGAGTACAGAGGGAATCGGAGGAATCAGGAGGGTACCATGGAAGAAAACAAAAGAGAATTTTCCTTAAAAGGAATGAATGCGGTGATTGTAGCGGTGATTGCCGCGGCGGCGGCGATTATCTGCGTAACCATTATGACGAATGGATTTGTCAGTTACAAGACAAACGGCGGCGGGGACGGCCTGACAGCGACCGGGTCGGCGAGCTGCGATTTTGAGTCGGATCTGATCGTGTGGCGGGGAGGATTTTCGGCATACGGAATGACAACGGGGGATGCCTATGGAGTCATTAAAAATGATGCGGAGATAGTAAAAAACTATCTTCTGGAAAAGGGCGTGACAGAAGAGGAATTTGTGTTCAGCTCGGTGGATATTTCCCAGCGCTACCGTACAGAATATGACGAGAATGGAAATTATGTGAGGGATTATCCGGACGGCTATGATCTGTATCAGAGTCTGACCGTCACTTCCAATGATATAGACAAGGTGGAAATGGTATCCAGAGATATTACGAAGCTGATTGAGTCGGGCATTGAGTTTGCATCCTTCTCTCCGGAATATTATTGTACCACGCTGGATGAGGTGAAGCTGGACCTGATTCAGAAGGCAACGGACAATGCGAGACAGAGGATTGACATTCTGGTAGACGGAACCGGCTGCAGACGGGGGCGGCTTTTGACGGCAACTCTGGGAGTGTTTCAGATTACGGCCACGAACTCCGGTTCCGGGGAATACAGCTATGATGGAGCTTTTGACACCAAATCCCGGCATAAGACGGCGATGATTACGGTCCGTCTGAATTATGCGGCAGAATAAAGGAAAACAGATATGAATCTATTACACTGGCTGGAATATGCTCTGGACAATATTGTGGAGCTTGCAATTCTGATTTTTGAATTTATTGGAGTGGGAATCATCATCTTTTCAGGCATCCGCGGCTTCTGTCTTTATCTGAGACGCTCTCCTCTTACAAAGCTGACGCTGGCGAAGGGGCTGGCTATGGGACTGGAATTTAAGCTGGGAAGCGAGATTCTGCGCACCGTGGTCGTCCGGGAGTGGACGGAAATCGCTACGGTAGGGGGAATCATTGTTCTTCGGGCGGCGCTTACATTTTTGATCTACTGGGAAATTAAAGAGGAAGAAAAGGAGTAGAGCCGTTTTTGTTTTTTCCGGTTCGGACTGGGCGTAAAAATATAAATGAATTTTAATGTGGCAGAACAGGCAGACTGTATTGTGTGTATTCACAGTATGGTCTGTCTTTTTGTGTTATTTTACGATAAAAATCAGGAAAAGGACAAAGGAGGCAGTATGGGAGATATATACGGGTATGTACGTGTGAGCACAAAAGATCAGAATGAGGACAGACAGCTCATAGCGCTGGGAGAGGCGGAGGTTCCAAGAAAAAATATTTTTATGGATAAGCAGTCCGGAAAGGACTTTAACCGTCCCAGGTACAATTGTCTGGTAAAAATGCTGAAGGAGGACGATCTGCTGTACATTAAAAGCATCGATCGTCTGGGCAGGAACTATGAAGAAATACTGGAACAGTGGAGGGTACTGACGAAGGAGAAAAAAATAGATATTGTAGTACTGGACATGCCGCTTCTGGATACCAGAAAGGGTAAGGATTTAATGGGAACCTTCTTAAGCGATATTGTGCTGCAGGTACTGTCTTTTGTGGCAGAGAATGAACGGAGGAATATCAGGCAGAGGCAGAGAGAAGGAATCGAAGCGGCAAAACTGCGGGGAGTGCGGTTTGGCAGGCCGTTAAAGCCGATGCCGGAAAATTTTGAACAGGTTTATAACAGATGGGAAGAAAAAGAAATATCGGGAATTGAGGCAGCCGGACTGTGCGGTATGAGTGCTTCCACATTTTACAGAAGAGCCAAAAAATGGAGAGACAACGTCAGATAAATAATGTATTCGATAATGGCAAAATGTGTACTTTTTGGAAGTCTTTGTTATCTGTATAACCATATCATAGTCTAATATAAAATCTCCGAAAAATCAATAGAAATAAAACTTTTTTATCAGCGGCTATGCCTAAATCTCTTTATTGCAAAAGGTACACCTTTTGAAAATGCATACGGAAATTTTCAGACGGTATGCTGCTTTTGTGGAGCTTCAGAGGAAAAAGGAAAACTGAAATGCCGCCGGATAAAATATGCAAAACCGTTCACCAGTATAACAAAGAGCCGATTTCCGAAGAGCATATGAGAAAGCTTCAGGAAATTGCCGGGGATTACAAAAAGGTGAAAAATTATGTCTATACCCGTTTTGGAGGGATAGGAAGCCTGTCAAAGCTTTATCCTGGTTATACGGTGCAGAATGAGATGACGAAGAGCGGGCTGCGCGGCGATCTGGGGCTTCCGTCCGTATACTTTTACCTTGCCGTATTCGACGCGTTAGGGGATATTAAAAGCCAGTGGACGCGGACAAAAACAAAGGTGCTGGAGCTGATAGGAAAAAATGAAAGATTTTCCGCAGAACAAAAGCATTATCTGCGTTTTCTGATAAAGGTCAGTAATGCCTTTGAGGCCGTAGTGAATCAGGAGCCTTTGAGGCTGCCGGAGGAAATACAGCAGGTTCACGATGAGCTGGCGGCGCAGGTAGACAGGGAAAATCTGCATCGTTATCTGCGCAGGCAGGTAAGAAAATTCCATGTAAAGCAGCATACGGAGACGGCAGAGGGATTTTTTGTTTCTGAGAAAGCATACCGCTATCAGGACCACGGTATCTATATCTCCATAAAGGATAAACGAAAACGGATCTTTATACCATTAACTGATAATAATCAGTATAAGCGTCAGCTCTATATAAAGCTGTATCCGGAACAGGGAAATATTGAGATTAAGGTTCCTGTGGATGTGGCAGTAAAAAGTCATAAGGATTACACGGGACAGACAGGGGTGTCCGTGGGTATTCAGACTATGCTGACAACCGACGAAGGGCATTGCTATGGGAAAGAGCTGGGACAGTATCAGATAGAATATGCTGACTGGATGCGGATACAGACAGGAATTTATAACCGGAACCGGAGCGGCAATCCGGGACGAAAAAAGTATGGCGCAAAAAAGAGGCGGCTTACGGAACAGATGCACAGTTATATTAATCAGGAGCTGAACCGTTTCCTGAAGTCCGAAAAGCCGCAGACAATTTATATTGCAAAGCTGCCCAGGCCGCAGGCGGGCGGCGTCAGCCGGAAAATCAACAATTCTGTCGCCATGTGGCAGAGAGGGTATATCCGGAAACGTCTGATACAAAAATGCAGGGAGCAGTCAGTGGAGCTTGTGGAGGTATTCGGAAAGGATATCAGTAATGAGTGCAGCAGATGCGGGGCGTTTGGGAGCAGGCATGACGGAAGGTTTTTTTGCGGAGCCTGCGGCTACGATGCAGAGGACAAGACAAATGCGGCCCGGAATGCGAAAAAGCGCGGCATGGAGGGCAGAATGTGAAAGTCATAAGGTCATAAGAATAACTGCTTAGATAAATTTTGGTGATGAGCCGGAATTTTACCGAAAGGACTAAGGAGGTATTTATGATAAAACAGGCGCGGAAGGACTATTTACGGACTTTGCCTGTTATATAAAAATAACAGTCGGCATTAGAAGGCAATGAAAGATTTGCGTATTGGGTATGCCAGGACCCTGTGAACATGGAAAGAGAACATACTGTGATGTAGCAGGGAGCGAAGCGGGAAAAACCGCATCATTTTTTGGAATCAGCCGATAAAATGACCAATATGCCTTATTTTAAAAATGTGGCGGATGAGACAAAGAGGGAAGCAGAATGAGGAAAACACAGAAGAAACAGGCGGAGGATTTTTTAAAACTGCTTGGACAGGCGCATACAGAAATAAAAAGGGCGATGCATAACGGAAAAAGCGCCGCGGCCATGGATCTGCTGGGTCAGTGCCAGGAAGGGGCCATTGAATTAGGAGATATGATAGAAGCTGAAGAAGGAGAAGGTTTTGTTACGATTCCGATACTGGAAGCCTATTGTGAACAGGTCTATCAGATTTATGAAGCGGTTCGGCAGAGAGGATATGCGGACGCAGACAAAGCATGTAAAAGTCTGGATAAGCTTTTGTCACGGATCAGGAACAGTGTAAGAAATGATATAAAGGTACGTATAGAAGCAGTATTCCTTCCATATAAGGCGTCCATGTGGGATTCCCTGGAAAGCGTGTGGAAGGCGGCGGATAAAGCTTTGGACTGTGACGCTTATGTGATTCCAATCCCTTATTATGACAAAAATCCGGACGGGAGCTTCGGCAGGATGCATTATGAAGGCGGTTTGTATCCGGATTACGTTCCTGTTGTAAAATATGATGAATTTAATTTTGCCGAACACAGGCCGGATATGATTTTTATTCATAATCCCTATGATCAATATAATTATGTGACAAGCGTGCACCCGTTTTTTTATTCCCGGAATTTAAAACAGTATACAGAGAAATTAATATATGTACCTTATTTTATTACAAAAGATGAAGTTCCTGAACAGTATTGTGTTTTGCCCGGAACTATCAATGCGGACAAGGTATATGTTCACTCTGAAAAAGCCGCCGGAATGTACAGAGAAAGGCTTGGCAAATTCATAAACAGAGGGGATTTGGAGAAAAAAATTGTCGGAATTGGTTCTCCTAAGATTGACCGTGTACTGGAATATGAAGTAGATAAGTCTAAAATACCGGAGCAATGGAGAAATTTGCTTTTACATTCTGACAAAAAGAAAATTATTTTATATAACACTCATTTAAATGGTCTGATGGCTTTGAACGCGCATTTGACAATAGAAAAAATAAAAAACACTTTGAAATGGTTTCAAATCAGACAGGATCTGCTTCTCTGGTGGCGGCCTCATCCTTTATCCATAGCAACCGCCAGGGCGGTGAACCCCGGGGTCGAAGAAAAATATACAGAGATTGTAGAGACATACAGAGAAGAAGCGTGGGGTATTTATGACGATACAGAGGATTTAAACAGAGCCATTGCTCTTGCGGATGCATATTTTGGAGATGCAAGTTCTGTGCTTTTATTATTTAAGCAGACAGGAAAACCGATTTTACTGCAAAATCGCAGAGTCAGACAGGAGATCAGGAAATGAAAAAGGTAATTACATATGGTTCTTTTGACTTGTTTCATGAAGGACACTATCGTTTGCTGCAGAGAGCAAAGGCTCTGGGAGACTATCTCATCGTAGGAGTGACTACGGAGCAGTATGATGAAGCGAGAGGAAAATTAAATGTAGTGGACTCTCTTATGGAGAGGATAGATCATGTCAGGCAGACCGGATTTGCAGATCAAATCATTATCGAAGATCATGTAGGGCAGAAAATTGAAGATATTCAAAAATATGATATAGATATCTTTACAGTAGGATCAGACTGGACGGGAAAATTCGATCATTATAGAGAATATTGCGAAGTAATATATCTGGAACGTACAAAGGGAATATCCAGCACAATGCTTCGCAGACAAGGCTTTGGCATTGTCAGGCTGGGGATCATTGGCTCAGGGCGGATTGCCAGACGTTTTGTGCCGGAATTAAAATATGTCAGCGGCATCAATGCGGAGGCTGTATATAATCCGCATATAGAAAGCGCCAGAAGACTGGCAGAATCAAATGAGCTTCAGATATATACGGATAATCTTGACACCCTTTATGAACATGCAAATGCGATTTATATTGCCACACCGCATAACACCCATTATAGCTATATTAAAGATGCGCTGCTGCATGATAAACATGTATTATGCGAAAAACCTATAGTTTTAAAAAGGGAAGAAGCAGAAGAATTGTTTGAGATCGCAAGGAACAGGAAACTGGTATTGATGGAAGCTCTGAAAACAGCCTACGCACCGGGATTTGCACAAATGATTACAATAGCCAAAAGCGGGAATATTGGCAGAATTATTGACGTGGAGGCGGCATTTACCAAACTGGTCAAGGGAAATGGAAGAGAATTTCAAAAGGAAGAAAACGGAGGAAGCTTTACCGAACTGGGAAGCTACCCGTTACTGGCAGTGTTTAAGCTGCTGGGGACGGATTATCAATCGGTGAAATTTACTACCTTCGTAAATTCCCGGGGGGTTGATTTATATACAAAAGCCCATATCAGATACCCGAAGGCGATTGCAAGCATCAAAGTCGGACTGGGCGTAAAGACAGAGGGAAATCTGGTTATTTCAGGCACAAACGGAAATGTAATCGCAGAAGCTCCCTGGTGGATGACAAAAAATTTTGAGGTTCATTATGAGGATACAGAGCAGAATGAAAAATTTTTTTCCAAGTATGCCGGTCAGGGACTGCGCTATGAGATTTCTGCTTTTGTGGCCCAGATTAACGGGTATAAGAGTAAAAAAATATTTA